>DJTQ01000121.1 GCA_002439285.1 Paenibacillaceae bacterium UBA6304 | reverse complement strand
AGGTTTCACTTGGGCGCGATTCATGGCATGGTATCCTACCGACAGCGGTTCCAATAGGGCCCCTTCCTCGAAACTCATCGTATCCGGCAGCGTGAAGAGCATGTCGCTGCGCATGACAATGTAGTCGGCCCAGGCACCGTTATCGGGCGGGGTTGCCAGAAAGAATACGTCCGGGCAGAGGTTGTATCTGCCGCCCTTGCAATATTCGCATTGTCCGCACGGCACGCCGGGTTCTACCGCAACCCTGTCTCCTATTTTCACATTACTGACGTCAGCCCCTATTTCCACAACCGTGCCCGCAACTTCATGTCCTAGGATCAGCGGCTCTTCAACCACATATCTTCCGATTCGGCCATGTTCATAATAATGAATATCCGAACCGCAGATACCGATGCAATGCACCTTGATCAGCGCCTCATTCGGTCCCGGCGTCGGCCGTTCGATCTGTTCCACTTCGATGCGCAATTTATCCTTCATAATCGCCGCGTTCATCATCACATTTCCCATGATCCGGTCACCTGCTTCCTTATTTATCGAATTTGTACTCCCACGATTTCAAAGTGTGAATGGCCGTTCGTCTCCGTACATACGATCCGCATTTCTTGCATAGATAGCGGCTCCTCGAAAACATGAACCTGCTTGCGCTTTCGATTATGATCCACTTCGGCGATGACAACCCAGTCTTCATTGCGCCGGATTTCGATCTTATAGCTTTTGATTAGTTCAGGGATGACCTCGAACGGTGTCCGATGATGATGCAGATTGATTAGATCTTCATTGACATCGTCGTTAAACGTAAGATGCACCTCATTTGCCGTTACGGGTTCATTCCACTCCAAGTGCAACCACTCCGGCTGGCCCATCACTTCGGCAGACCACATATGCGGGCCGCCGTAAGGTCTCATATAGCCGTCCGTCGCTTTCGCCGGATGATAAGTCTCCGTCGGTTCCGACAGCTTCATGCAGAAAGGCTTCCGCACCGTGCGCCGCATATTCCACTGAACCACGAGCTGATTCACATCCAGCCCTTCCAGGCCTCTAGCTGCATTTAGGTCCTTCTCTCTAACGAAGGAAAGAACGCCGCTCCAAGGCTTGTGAGATAAATGCAGATGAACTTTGTCATTTTCTTTAATGATGATAAAGGCATTCTCGGCTACGGCCGGACTCCATGGCAAATGGAACGATACCCATTGCCGTTCGCCTGCTTGAACCAAGGCGGCATCCTTCACCTGTAACTGTACGGGAATATAATTTTCCGGTCTGCCCGTGCTCCAAAGCTCGACCTCCACGGTGGTCGCCTCCGTCACATCCATGAGTATGTCAACATTAACTAGTCTAGGATCAACCGGAACCAGAATCCCAACATCCGTCGTTAAGGGGTACTTCTCGTCCGGTGACTCAATGCGGATCGTCGAAGCATAACTGGAAGCGGTCACGCTCGCTTGTTGCGCCAAATCTTTTACATCCTTATGCTGTAATCCGATGATCGACGCATCCTGCCATAATAAGGCTCGCTGTAAATCCTTGATATGATTCTGATATAAACCGCGCGGTGTTACGTCATATTCCACGCATAGAGCAGCAGCGGTCCCGGCCGCTTCTCCAATCGTTGCGCACGTACCCATGACTCGGGTTGAGCCGAAGGCGATGTGCGTCGCACTAATATTTCTACCTGCAAACAGCAGATTGTTCACGTTCTTTGAATATAAGGAGCGATAAGGGATTTGGTATGTGCCGTCGCTATGGTAGTGCAGGGACTTGCTTTCTGTGGCATACATGCCTTCCTTCCGATGCAAATCAATAGACCAGCCGCCGTAAGTAACGCAATCCTCGAATTCGGTTTGGGCCTCAAGGTCATTTTGATTCAGGACATAATCGCCGATAAAACGCCGGTACTCTCTTTTTCCGGGTATACTGCCTACCCATTCCAGCGTCGTCCGCTCCGCATCGAATTTACCCGAGTTTTTAATGTAATCCCAAATACCATAAATCACGGACCATAGCTCATCTCGAATATCTTCATTATCGTGAAGGGTGTCGATTTCTCCGCCCCACTCGATCCACCAATAATGGCATCCGGAATCGCCGCTTCTCAGCACTCTTGTGATCGGGATCGGCGTCTGGGTAATGTCCTTCGCAAAGCTCGGCGCAATATAGTTGACGGGATGATCCACTTCTTTGGTGTAGAACAGCATCGTGCTGCCTAGTGTAATATCATCCGGTTCTTCCGGCGCCCATTTCTCTTGATACTCGGCATGGGATTCCCGCCCGATCCGGTATTTCGCCCCGGCCAGGAAGCCGATAAGGCCGTCCCCGGTGCAATCCAGAAACACTGGGCTCTCGAATCGGATCTTGCGCTCGGAGCCCATCATCCAGCCCGTTACGGAATGGATAACCCGATCGTCTTGCGGTCCATCGGCTTCAAGCTCATGGACGTCCGTATTCAGAAAGAGTTGAATATTTTGTTCGTTTCTCACCGTTTCGAGAACGACCATATCCCATAGATATGGATTACCATCCGGATTTACATATTGGTTTTTAAGAAACATCTCGCCCATAATTCCGGTCTCACGCGCATATCGATTCACTCCGTGGCCGGTGGCCCCCACGACCCAAACTCGAATCTCACTGCTTGAATTCCCGCCTAGCATCGGTCTGTTCTGCACTAAGGCTACTTTCTTTCCGTTTCTTGCGGCAGCTACGGCCGCGCACACTCCCGACAATCCGCCGCCGATCACCGTAATATCCGATTTCACCGATTCGAATCTCATCTCTCACTTACCCCTCTCGCAATAGTCAACCCTTAACAGCAGAGCTCGCTAATCCCTCTACGATAAATTTCTGACCAAACAGAAATACAATTATCATCGGAATCATCCCGGCGGTAGCCGCTGCCATCATTCCGTTGTAGTCCACGCTGTTCTCCAGCACAAAATTTTGCAAGCCAAGCGAGACCGTGTACAGTCTCTCATCCAACAAGAAAATGAGAGCGTTCTCAAAATCATTCCAGTGCCACGAGAAATCGATAATCGCGAAGGTGGCTAACGAGGGCTTGGCCATCGGCAGCATAATTCGCAGAAAGATGCTCATATGGCCCGCACCGTCGAGCATCGCCGATTCCGAAATATCCTTCGGTACGGCAATGAAAAATTGCCGAAGCATGAACACCCCCAGCACGGTAAAGACACCGGGCAAGATCAAAGCCATATGCGTGTTGTAGATCCCCATGGCGTTAAACAGAATGAATTTAGGAACGAATATAATTTGATTCGGAACCATCATGGCTACGAGATAGATTAAGAACAACGTTTCTCTGCCTTTAAATTCGATTCTTGAAAATCCATAAGCGGCCACCGCGGCAAAGAACACCGCTCCAACCGTACTAATGATCGATACTTTCAACGAATTCAGATAATAGGTGACGAAGCTGGCCGGCCCCGTCCATACATTCTCATGATATTTCAGCGTAGGGTGATCGGATATCCATTGGAAGGGATACTGGAACACTTCAAAGGGTTGCTTAAAGGAAGTGCTTATCATCCACAAAAATGGATAGATCATGAGCAATGCAAACAGGAACATGATGACAGTTAATATAAGTTTTCGCATATGTTCTATCCTTTCATGAATAATGAACCCATTTTTTCTGTGCAAACCATTGGATGGCTGTAATGACGATGATGATCAGCAGCAGAATAACCGAAATTGCGGAAGCATACCCCATATCGTAATATCTAAAAGCTGTCTTATAGATGAATAGGGAAAGCACGGTGGTGCTGTCTCCAGGACCACCGTCGGTGATGGCTTGGAAGATCCCCATTTGTTTGATCGAAGTGATAAATCCCGTCATCAGTAAGAACAGGGTGGACGGGCTGACCAAAGGCCAGATAATGTACCTGATCGTATGCATCCTGCGAGCGCCATCGATCTTGGAAGCTTCAAGCAATTCCGAGGGAACCTCCTGTAAGGCCGCCAAATAAATAATGACGTTGTATCCGAGCAAGAACCAGATCCAGATAATATCGAAGACGAAGATCGCGGATGAGGTCGAGGACAGCCAACCCGGAGGATGAACGATCCCCATACTCTTTAACAAGGTGTTCACCGGACCGTCAACAGGCTGGAAGATCAACATCCATACGAAAGCAATTGCGATCCCCGTTGTGATGTACGGCAGGAAGAACATGGTGCGAAGCATATTTTTCAAATACACACTTTTGTTTAGAACAATCGCAACCAGAAATCCGAGGCCTACGGATATAGGAACGGATCCTAGAAAGATCAGCGTATTCTTTAAAGACTGATAGAAGACCTCGTCTTGGAAAAGTCTTGAGAAATTAGTCATCCCGACAAAATCGGCACTCAGCCGCGGAAATTCCCAATTCGTAAAAGCCAGAATAATAGAAAATAGGGCAGGGATAATAATGAAACATGAAACGCCGATCATATTAGGTGCAATGAACATATACCCTACCAGCTGTTGCCGTCTCATCCAGTTAAGCTTCATATGCAACTCTCCTAATAGAATGAGGAGCATTGCCGTCAATGTCCTCATTCCGTATGTTAGTCAGCGTTAATGTCTCTTCATAAAATCGTTATGTCTCTTCACGACATTCTTAATCGTATCTTCTAAGGACTGGGCGTTAATGTAATACTTGTCGAATTCATCGCTTCTTATGTCCATGACCTCTTGCGGAAGAGTCGCCTGGAAGGTAGGTAGTTCATTCGACAGAACTCTCTCCAGAGACTCTACGTCGTATTTATCTTTCAAATCGCCGAGCAATAGCTCCATGGCCTTGTCTTGATCCGCATCCTTCGATGCCGGAATCCGGCCTCCCGAAGCCTGAGGAAGCATGCCTTCATCGGCGTACCACTTCAAGAACTCCCATGCTTCTTCTTTGTATTTCGATTTCGCATTAATCGCGATCGCATCGCCCAAGCCGCCCAGGGATCTAAAATCGTCCTGCTCCTCTGTAATGCGCGGAAGCGGGGCAAATGCAACGGTAAAGTCACGCGGATAATCCTGAATATTGTTGGCATCCCGGAAAACCCATTCTCCGGCATTCATCATCGCCAGCTTATTGCTCAGGAACTCGGCGATCATATTCATTTTTGTCGTCTCGATCAAGCTGATCGGCGGACTCACTTTAGAGGTGTGCATCATATCGTAATGCAGCTTCAGCGCTTCCGCTACGATGGGAGCACCGAGGTTGGAAGTGCCGTCTTCCTTGACATAGCCTTGTACCGCTAAGGATCCGTCGAACGGAACGATATCTCTGTAGAACGGAAAGGTCGAATAGCCCCATCTCGAATCGGTTTGCAACGCTTTCGCATATTTCTCCACATCGGCTAAGGTCCAATCGGTCGGAACGGGCAATCCCGCCTCATCGAGTGCATCCTTATTTAACCAAACAAAGTGAATGTTTCTCTTGGTGGGCATGGCATAATATTTGTCGTCCACCGCCCATTCCTTCGCGCTCGGTCCCATCTTCTCGTCGATGTTATAGTCCGTGAATTGACTTAGATCGAGAGCCGAGCCGGATGACGCCCGCTTCTCTAACAAGGGTTTGGTATAGTTGGCGAATAAGTCTACATTCTGGCCCGAAGTGATCGCTGTATCCAGTTTCAAGTTACCGCTGTCATCATTGACGTAACGAACGTAAGTCACCTGGATATCAGGATGCTCTTTGTTCCACGTATCGACGATTTCCTGCGGGCCCGCTTCGGCCGGAACGCCTCCCCAGAACGTCAGGTTCACCACTTTGCCCGAAGACCCCTTTGATGGGTCCGCTTGAGCACTTGATTCTTTGTTATTACTGGAGCAAGCGGAAAGAACGGATAATGCAATCAAAACAGCAGCTACAACCGCGCCGATTCTTTTCATGTTCATTTGGCCTCCATCCATTGATTTGTCTTACGGTGTCCATCTTATAAAGTTATGAAGAGGAAATGAATGAACATATCCATTAACTAGATGGAACAAAACCATCATTCTCGATATTGCGAAGGGGTTGCCCCCGTAATCCGTTTGAAGATCCGGTTGAAATAATTGATATTCTTGAACCCTACCTTTTCGGAAATTTGCTGGATCGTCAGATCGGTCTGCGTCAAATAAAACATCGCCTTATTAATGCGTAGGTGATGCACATACGTAATCAGGCTTTCTTTCGTTTTCGCTTTGAACAGACTACTGAAATAATTTTCGTCCATGGAAATCATGGCAGCCATGCTCTTTACCGAGATGTCCCTATGGAAATGATCGTTAATATAGGTGATTACCTTATTCACTTCCGGATGATCCGTCATGATGGTAGGCTGGGTTTGTTTGTATTCGTGCAGATACATGTGCAATTTGTCCATAATTTCTCTCTTTAATTGCTCATGGCTACTTGTCTCGAACAGCGCGCTTTGGTTGTTGCTTCCCTTCTGAACCATCGAATATACGGTGTAATCAATATCCGCCGCTATTCTTTTGACTCGGACCATGGATAAATGGCTATTGTGCATCTCCTTCCAGATCTCCTCGATGATTTCATAGCAGGGCTCCTCCTCCAGTTTTTCGAAGCTGGACATAAGCTCGCGTTTTTTTCTCCATGCAAAATAGAGGGCCGAATCCTTATATTCCATTTCATCTGTCGAAAAAATGCCCTTTGTTCCTTCGTACCAAGCAAAGCCCATCTGCTGAATGAGCCTTGACCACTGCATCGGCAATTGCGAATAGTGAAGGTTGGTTGCATATACTCCCGCATATTCGTGATTGGCCGCCGCCGAAACATCCATGAGCGGCACCCCCGGTTTATGCCAAATAAACACGGTGGTCAGACCTTCGCCGTGATACAAGTGGGCCGCCTCCGCATAACTAAAGTCGATAAAAGGCAGCTTTTTAATATGATCCATGGCTTCCCAACACTCTGCACCGCGAATGACGGAAACAATCGTTAGATTGAAATGCTGGAGCTCGTGCATGACGAAGGGGACCGCCTCCTGCTCATCAGGCCCTAGTTCCGTAATCTTGCTCCAAATCTGCTGATAGAACACATTAATCTTCTGATCGGAGTATTGGGACTGTACTTCAAGTTCCGACTTAATCTTGCTTAAAGCCTCGACCAGACTGGAGATACTCATGGAGAGCTTCAAAATATAATTCGATGCCCCGAATTCCAGGGCTTGTCTCACATATTCAAATTCATTCAGGCAGCTTAACATGATAAATTTGCATTTCAAATCCAGCTCTCTGGCCTGCTTCAATAGCTCGACTCCATCCATGACCGGCATTTTGATATCCGTAATAACAAGATCAAAGTGCTTGTCTTGGAGCAATTGTAGGGCTTCCTCTCCGTTGTTCGCTTCCCCTTGGATAGTGAAGCCGAGCTCCTCCCAATTGACGATCATTTTAACGGATTCCCTGACGAACATCTCATCCTCAACAAGAAGCACTTTCCACATAATGATCAGTCCTTTCGTATGGTTTAGAGAGCAAATAAGGCAATTGCATCCGCACCAATGTCCCTTGCTCTAACGGGATCACATCCAACTTACCGTCTTCCTTGAACAGAATATGCAGTCGATCCTTCAGGTTTTGCAGGCCGATCCCTTTGCGGCTCCTCTCTCGCGGTTGCCGATGCTGCTCCATAATGCCGACTCCATTGTCTTCGATTTCGATATAGAGAAGTCTGTCCCGTGTGAAGACCCGGACGATAATCGTTCCTTTTCCTTTAAGCGGCGCAATCCCATGAATAATCGAATTTTCTATTAAAGGCTGAATGCCTAGCTTAGGCACCAGGGCGTAATCCAATCCCGCGCTATATTCATACTGAACATTCAACTGATCGTTGAAGCGCAATTCATGAATGAGCAAGTAATCCTCGATTAGTTTAAGCTCGTCTTTGAGATGGATAAGCTCCACCTCCGAATGCAGACTTGTCTCCAGGATGTGGCCTAGCGATACGCAAATATCAGGGATATCCTTATCGCCTTTCCGAATGGCCAGCCACTTGATCGTATTTAATGTGTTCAGTAAGAAATGCGGGTTGATTTGTGACAATAACATCTGAAAATGAACCATTTCCCTTTGCTTCTGCTCATCCTTCAGCAATTTCACCATCGTATTCATATCCGTCGACATCCGGTTGAACGATCGGATCAATTGGAGGATTTCACCCGTATAGTTCTTCTCGGCGATAGTTAATTTCAAATTGTGATTGACGATACTGCTCATTTTCTTCTCCAGCACCGTTAAGGGTCTGGTGAATTTATAGGAAATGAACATATTCATACCTATGAACAGAAAGACAAAGGCTATAAAAATACTAAAGAACTTAACTTTTAGCAGACGTACTTCATTGAACAGCACCTTCCTGGGAATCACATCGACAAAGTACCAGTCCAACTGGGGAATGCTTCGATAGTTGATGAGTGAATCCGTGCCTTTATCAAAATAAAACCCGCTTGTTTCCGTCGTTTCTCTAAAGAAAGATCGGATGTCGGGATCCGGTGCTTGTTCGCTATTCACCGAGGAGACCAGCGAGCCCTCCTGATTAATAATGTAATATTGATGCTCCTCATTGCTCTGTACGGCGGTTTTGAACCAGGTTTCATAGTCGATGCTGATTCTTGCCAGACTAAACGAATTATTATTCGTATCTCTCATCTTCGAGCTCAGCGTCAGTAGAGACTTGCTGCTCGTAATATCTCTCGCGACATAATTGGGATCATTGCCAATCCATAGATAGGGACGATCCTCGTTTATTTGCTGTGCCCAACTTTCGGATCTAAGCGTATCGTAATTCAACCCTTCTTGGGGTTGGAACGAGGTGTAAACGTTTCCATTGAAGTCGAGTAAAGTATAATAGACAATTTGCGAATTAAATAAAAAAATGCTGTTATCGATATTTTTTAAAACCTGCTCAATACGGTTCTTTCGCTCCAGCACGTTATATTTCTCAGGCTCGGTTAACACTTCTTGAATCACGCTGTCGTTCTGGACCATGACCTTTGTTTTGTAGACCAAGCTCATCAGATCCTCCGTCGATTGCTTCAGTTGATCCAAGCCTTCGGAGCTCTGCGTAACAATCTTGTCCTGCAAGGCCCCTTCGAATTCGTTAAATAAATACACATTCAGAATGATCAAAGGAACGATAATGAGGACGAGCATAGATACGAAGAGCTTCCCCTTTAAACTCTTCGGCTTGATTTTACGATAGACAGTCTTCATGTTCGTACAATCTCCCTTCCGCTTCCGTCTATGGAACTGATTCCGTCTTTGGATCCGAGTTATACCTATTTTAGTAGACTTCAGCGCACTACAGAATAGAACAAACGTTGTATCCTTATGGCACAAATCATTGATTCACTTTGGTTGCCGGCTCTGAGATACGCTTATCTTTGTTCCTATGAGTCATTGGATATGTTCATTCTTTTGGCAGCGTTAATTAATATAGTCTAATTATAGAAGACGGCTTTAGGATTCAAACTGGGAATATAAGGGGAGATGCCGCGTGGTTACGATAGGTCCTTCAATCATGTGCGCCGATCTGGGCAGATTGGTCGAGAATATCCGGCAGTTGGATTTGGCCGAGGTTGACTTCTATCATTTTGATATTATGGATGGCCACTTTGTTCCTAATATTACTTTAGGGCCTGACCTGATAAGAGCTTTGCGTCCGTATACCAACAAACCATTCGATGCGCATCTCATGGTCGAGGAGCCTGAGAGATTCATAGCATCGGTTGCCGAAGCAGGGGCAGATATGATTTCCGTCCACGCGGAGTCCAAGGTGCATCTGCAAAGAGCACTTCAGCAGATTAAGAGTTATGGACTTAAAGCTGGCGTAGCGCTTAATCCATCGACTCCGTTATGCACGCTGGATTACATCATGGATATTCTGGATTACGTCTGCATAATGACCGTGAACCCCGGATTCGCCGGGCAGAAGTTCATTCCTAGTACGCTGCGTAAAATCAAAGATCTAAAGGCGAAATTCGAGCAAGAGGGCCTGGAGATCGCTATAGAAGTCGACGGAAACATCAGCAACGCGATTATCCCGGAGGTGGTCCGGAATGGCGCTGACATGCTGGTATGCGGCACTTCGAGTATTTTTATACCGGGACAACCTCTCGAGGATTCAGTTAAGCGAGTCAAACAGCTTTTATAAGGAGGCATTTGGATGGCAATCACAGTTGTCGGGAGCATCATTATGGATGTCGTATTTACCACAGAGCATTATCCGCAGCGCGGAGATACCGTGTTCGGCAAGGAAATTAGGTACTCACCGGGAGGAAAAGGCGCCAACCAAGCAACCGCTTGTGCCAAGCTAGGCATCGAAACTTATTTGCTCGGCTGCGTTGGCGACGATGGCTTCGGACAAACCATGCTCCGCACATTGCAAAGCAATCACGTGAATACGGAATTCGTAAAGACGGTAAACGATGTTCCTACCGGAACCGCGCATGTCACGGTCGATTCGTCCGCAGAGAATACGATCATCGTCATGAAAGGAGCCAATGATGTCTTAACCGTTGGAGATATTCAATCCTGCGAGCCGGTGATCGGTAGAAGTAACCTCCTGCTGGTTCAAATGGAAGTCAGCAGCGAGGTTACTCTGCAAGCAATGCTGGCGGCCAAAAGGCATGGGGTTACGATTATCCTCGATCCTGCGCCTGCCGACGGCATTGACCCTTCCATTCTGCAATATGCGGATATTATTGTCCCGAATCAACAAGAAGCGAAGTTCTTAACCCATATTGAGGTTTGCGATGTCCCTACGGCCTTGGAAGCGGCTAACTATCTGCACCTGCATTATGGAATCGACCGGTCGATCATGAAGATGGGCCGACAAGGCTCCCTTGTCTATCAGGATGGAGTATATGAGCATATCCAAGCGGTCTCCGTCCAGGCGGTAGATACGGTTGGAGCAGGAGATTGTTATGCAGGAGCTCTCGCATGTGCCTTGGCCGAAGGGAAATCGCTGCCGGATGCCGCCAGATTCGCGTCCATCGTCAGCGCCCTGAAAGTCACGAAGTACGGCTCTCTAGAAGGTATCCCTTCCATGGATGAAGTCCAGGCCTTCTGCCTCGCACGCGATTTGACGTTGCATTGAAATGACCCAATAATTGAGCTAACGGCAAAATACTAAGGGGCTGTCCCCAAAATAGATAAGTCTATTTGAGGGATAGCTCTCTTGGGATATCTCTCCTTTATGAAAATGACAGCTTGGTGGCCCTCAGTCATCTACGATGACTTTTGGGACACCCCTTTGGCCTAGTAGAGGAGCCTCCCTAAGCGTCCGGCTAAGAGGCACGAATTAATTACTTTAAATAACTATAGGAGATGAACTGAGAAATTTGATGCAGGCAAGGGAGTAAAATGAATCCGAAGAAACGGTGTGGTCACCTTTGTTTCCGGATTTCCACCTTATTTGATCCTACATCGTCAAGAAATCTGGAAACAACAGCGATCGCAGGATCATTTTACGTACTTGCCCTAACATCTATTTCAGTAGTTCATCTTATATAGTCACGAAACAGGCGTACATTAAGCAAACTTTCCAGTAACCAGAAATCAGAACCAGTAACTTCATGTATTCACCGCTCGGATCGATAAGAGTGACTGTTGTTGGGAGCAAATTAACTGTATTTCCTACAGTTAATTACCGTGAATCCAATCGTTCCGGATACTTAGCTGTAATTTATACAGTTAATTCTTATCCTTTCTGCTCTTTTCGCTGCAAGCACCTAAATTAGCTGTAGGTTTTCCAGTTAGTTTGTCCGGACCTGGATTACCGCGCGAAATAACTGTAGGTTTTCCAGTTAATCTTCATAACGCAGTCTGGTGAGCCCAGGGAGGAGAGCCACATGGTGAAAGTAAGCTTGGTCAGGAGAAAACGGGTGTCCTTCAGCCAACTACGATGGCCTTTGGGGCACCCCCTTAGCGTTATGGAATATCCATTACCTCATATGCTTGCTCTAACGATTACATACCGTTTTTTGTATCACTTTCATCAATAGCGACTCTCTCGAGTTAATCAACCGCATCAATAGATTCCACGATACTGCTTCGGGCGGTCTGACGTAGCGGAAGGCACGTGGCCACCATACATGCGATGACGGAGGCAAGCGCCGATATCGAAACGGACTCAATCGGGAACGCCGAGAACGCCAGTTGATCCGTTGCGGCTGCCTGGACGAAGATAGTACATACATATCCGGCCAAGCCGCCGACTACAGCCGAAATGATGCCGTAATAAGCGCCCTCCCACAGGAATGTCCGGTACAGGCTGGCCCTGCTCATCCCAATAGCTCGCTGCATCCCGATTTCGCCTTTGCGCGTATGAATGTTGGTATACGTCGTGTTCACGATATTGAGCAGCCCGATCCCGCCGATGAATACAATCAATCCCCAGGCCAGCAGCTTGATTTGCTGATAGCTTTCCTCCAACTGCTTATCCGTATGGCGGTAGGAAATGATCCGGCTGTCAGAGATTTGGTCGGAGATAGACTCCAGATACTGCTCGAACGCTTGGACATCCGCCCCTTCGGTAAGCTTCAGGTACACTTCCGTGTATGAACTTCCTCCGATCATTTCGTCGAAAACCTTATCGTATACGATTACCTGAACGCCGTTAATGAAGTCGGCATTCGACGATGTTACAGCGGGACTGTTCCCCAGTACATCGAAGGAACGGTCACCTATGGATAGACGATCGCCCGGTGCGAAGGAGGTTCCTTCCATGGTCTTGCCCTCGAACGCTACCGGAATCGTATTCTTGATCAAGACCGATTTACCGTCCAGAAAAAATTGTTTCTGCTTCTTGGTCATTCCGGGAAACAAGGCGTCGAGCCGCTCGGCATCGATTCCGACGATCTGTAATGTTTCGAACGGCTGCTTCAAGACGATATCGGTGCGAAGATCCAGCTTGCCCTCCTCATCCTGACTGTATAACTTATACTTCAACGTAAATAGTTTCGCCACATCGTCCCGACTCCGCAGCTCCTCCATCACGGAGGACGGAATGCCTATCTTCTCGCTGGCAAACGCATAATCGCCCAAATGGAGCTTGCCCACGTCTTTCGAGGCATCCAGCAAACTCGAGAACGATTGTACCGCTACGAAGACCGTGATGCTCATCACGAGAGAGAGGATCGTAATGACCGTTCGGCCTATATTTCTTCTCAAGTTCAGTCTAGCGTAGTAAGCTTCAAAATGACGAATCCGCTTGGATTTGCGGTTGTTCCGCTTGACTCTGACGTCAGCCGTGCTCATTGCGACAGTCGGAGACACCTTGGCAGCATATCGGGCGGCAGGCATCGCGGCAATGAGGGCGAATAACATCGTAATCAAGGCACTGACCAGCAGCGGCAGCCATTTCACCCCGCTATTGTGCGAGATTAACGAGCTCAACTCCTCCGTGCTCTGGGCCATAAACAAACCGGGCGTGAACAGGCGAGTAGCCGCATCCGTAATCCCGCCTGCGAACAGTACGCCCAATATCGCTCCCGCCGGAATGCCAATGCCGCACAGCAGCAGAAGCTGCTCCGTCACCAACAGATAGAGCTGTCCCCGTTTCGCGCCGGTCGCCCGCAAGGTACCGTATTCCCGGACACGTTTGCTTATCGCGATCTTCAGAATGTTATAGATGACCAATCCGGCAGCGAGCAGCACCAACAAACCGATCATCCCGCTCGTTACGGTCATCATCGAGAAGCCGCTGCTCTTACCTTCTGAAGAAGTATTCTTCTCGTCAAATGAAATGCCAAGCGCGTTCAAATAGATCCAATTGTATTGGATTTGATACTCTTCCAGCCCCAGCTTGTCGGCGAGATCGTTCACCGTATGCTGGAAGCCCGACTTTTGCGCCGTCCGGAAATCGCTCGAGTATACCCGATATTTGTCTGGCAGCAGCCGCTTCCCGCTTCCTTCGCCCGCAATGCCGATGACGACACCCGAGCTATAACCGAGATAGTTGTTCTCCAGTATGCCGCTTAAGATAAAATCAGCTTTGTATTCGTAAGCCGGCTCTTCGTCCCGAAGCAGCGATATGCTTAAATCGAGCGTGATCGGATCTCCTATACCCCCAGGATAACCAAGAAGCTTGAGCGTTTCCTCCGACAGCGCGATTTCATTCGCGGTCTGGGGAGGCTTGCCCTCCTTTAGTCTGGATATGCCCGGATAGGCGGTCAGCGCATCTCCGGCATATTCCGTAAGTCCCAAGGAGATGCCGCTATCGCGCAATTTTGTGCTGCCAAGAGCCTGTGAATCGCCCGTCCATGAGATCCGCGGGTCACTGGCTAACAATTTCTTCTGATTCTCGGCCAAATTGTGGAAAGTAGCGTAACGGTAACCGTTTAGCATACCGGCCTGCTTCTCACGCAGTGATTGAAGGATACCCAGCGACTGACCGACGACGGTCGTCATCATCGTAGACATGATGATCGCGATCAAGATCAGGAAGGACGTCAGCTTCTGCCCCTTCAGTTGTTTCCAGGCTAGCGCGTGATAAGATTTCATCCGGCCTGCACCTCCGAAAGAAACCCGTCCACGATCACGAATCGGCGGTCCGCCATTTGCGCAATACGGGAGTCATGGGTAATGACGACCAGCGCTTTGCCAAGCTCCTTCCAAATGCTGCCCAACAATGCCATCACTTCGCCGCCGCTCTTGCTATCCAAGTTCCCCGTCGGCTCGTCGGCAAATATAATATCCGGTTTGGCAATGAGCGCCCGGGCGATCGCAACACGTTGCTGCTGTCCGCCCGACAGCTCGCCGGGCAGATGTGACAGCCGATGGCTGATGCCTAGCAGGTCCGTGATATGCTTCAGATAAGCCTCATCCGGCTGACGCTTGTCCAGCAGCAGGGGCATGAGGATATTCTCCTTGGCGGTCAGGACCGGCAACAGGTTAAACTGCTGAAAGATAAAGCCGATCTTGCGACGGCGGAATGCAGCAAGTTCCCGGTCTCCCGTCTCATAGATATTCACGCCGTCAAAGGTGACCGCTCCCGACGTCGGCGTATCCAATCCGCTGATGAGATGAAGCAGCGTGCTTTTTCCGCTCCCGGACGGCCCCATAATGGAAATAAAATCGGCTTGCGTGATTTCGAGATTGGCCTTATTCAAGGCGATAACGCTGTTCTCGCCGCTCCCGTAAGCTTTGGACAGATCTTTCGCTGTAATCAACATAAAAACACTCTCCTTCTAATCGATAAGGAGAGTGTAATCTTCAAATCTCAAGATTCGCTCAAGGCTTCGATATGCGAAATCGCGCTTCGGCGTACGCCCCCGCTTCTTCATTCCGCAACGCCAGTGATCCGCCATGCTTCTCGCACAGCAGCTTGCATACATATAGCCCCATCCCGAAATGGACGGACGGCTCCGCGCCCTCCTCACCCCTCAGGAACGGCTGCGCTCCCTTGTCCAGAATCGCTTGCGAGTAACCGCCTCCGTCGTCATGTACTGACAGAATCAATTCATCCTGCCGCACCGCCGCATTCACTTCGATTCGCTTCTTCGCGTATCTGCCTGCGTTGGCAATCAGATTCTCCGCTACGTTGAAGAGATAGGACTTGTCGATCCACACCGATTGCCGATGAGGTTTGAACCGGATCTCTACAACGTATCCGGCGTCCTGCGTAAGCAATCGGAGGCTCTCATTCAACTCCTTGGCTACTTCCCCCCAGTCTGTTAGCTGCGGCGAGCACGACAACTGCTCCAACCGCTGCACGCTGCTCATCGCTTCGACATAGGATTCGATCCTTCCCGCGTATTCCTCGATCAAGGAGATGGCATCCTGCGCTTGATGCGAAGACAGCGCTCCTGTGGATAGCCCCTTCTTCAGCATTTTTGCAGAGCCTTTTACGACGGTAACCGGATTGCGAAGATCATGGGAGAAAGCAGCGTTCAGCCTCCTTCGTTCCTCCATCTGCCGCCACAGCTTCTTGTTGTTGTTCGCAAGCTCTTGCCGCATCGCCTCGAACGCATCGCATAGTTGTCCTAGTTCATCTCCACTGCCGGAAGGCATTGTGAAGTCCAGATCATGGTGCATGATCCGTTCCGCCCCGGATTGCAAAGTGGCGAGCGGCCGCTTCAACTTCAGCCGGTAGAACAGCAAATCAGCCGCCAGAATCGCTGTCAGAACGAATACGGCGGGAAGGAGCAATTGCAGCAGGCTTAGGAATCGATACCAGGATGGGGGGACTGCCGGCTCCAAGGTCGGCGCTACGGTTGCACCGCCCCCGGCCCCGATTCTAATAGAAGCGCCGTATGTCCCCATGAGTTCGCTGATTCCCCAGACAGAGAGGGCGCTAAGGAGAACAGCGATAAGTAGAAACGGCAGCGTTATGCTGAAGAACGCTTTTTTCAGACTCATCTGCTTGATCCGTTCCATCTGTAGCCCACCCCCCATACTGTATCGATATAACCGTGAAGGGTATGAGCCGCCAGCTTGGCCCGGATTTTGCGAATATGCTCCATCACCGTGTTGTCGCTTCCTTCACTATCCAGACCCCAGATCGTCTCATAAATGCGTTCCCGGTCGAACACTTGTCCCGCATTCATCGATAACAGCTCCACGATATCGAACTCCCGCTTGGACAATGGAATGGGAATCCCGTCAAACGTCGCTTCCCGCTTCGTGTAATCGAGAACTAGCGATCCAAAAATACGGATAGCCGACTGTCGGTCCAGCGCCCGCCGGTCCCGGCGCAAATGCGCTTCTACCCGGGCGGCCAGCTCATCCAGATCGAACGGCTTCACGATGTAATCGTCTGCTCCGGCGCGAAATCCTCTGATTTTGTCCTGGCTCTCGACCCGCGCCGTTAGAAACAGAATCGGGACGGATATATGCTCGCGAATACGCTCACAGACGGCGAGCCCGTCCATCCCCGGCATGTTGATGTCCAGCACGATGAGATCCGGGCTGCAGCCGATTCGTTCAAGCGCTTCTTTA
>DJTQ01000123.1 GCA_002439285.1 Paenibacillaceae bacterium UBA6304 | reverse complement strand
CGGAAGTGAAGCTGTACGTGCATAATCTGAACTCCGATGCCACAAAAAATTTCCAGATCCGGCTCTCTCATGCGACGTACTTGTTCCAGAAAGAACTTGCCCCCCAGCAGAGTATTCAGATTACTGAAGAGTACTCCAAATTTCCGCAGGATGTATCCATGAAGCTGTATATTTCCATCGGGCTGCTGATGTTTGCTGTAACCTATGCAGCCATGGTCAATACGGGTGTCCTTGTTGTGCGCGAATGGGAAGAGCGTACGAGCAAGGAAATCGTGCTGACGCCAATTGGTTTTCTTCCGTTTGTTATCGGTAAGTGGGTCACCGCATTTTTGCAGACGGCAGCCAGTGTCGTTCTTGTCCTGGCTGTAATGGCGCTTACGTTGGCTTTTCCGGTAACGCAAATGAATCCCGTTCTTGTATTATGGATGGTCGTACTGTTTCTATTTGGTGGCTCAGTGGGGTCGCTCCTCGGCGTATGGCTCCGCAAATCGATGCCGATCATTACGTTATCCGCTGTCATAGGCATCTTCCTTTACCTCGTTTGCGGGAACGAATCGTCTATTCGCGGTTTTGCCTATGACGGGCCAGTAGAATTGCTGTGGAAGTTGTCAAGTTACATCCCGGTCTCCTATATCGTGGAAAACATGCGGCGCTCCTTTCTTGAGGCTTCGGCCGCCCAGGAATTCACCGGCCTGATCGCCATACTTCTGCTGACGGCAGGGCTAGCTGTACTATCCGTCGTGAAATTGCGCAAGAATCTGACATATACACAAGGCCAGTAAAGGGAGGCGTTAATAATGAAAAAAAGATGGTATGCGATATGGGGAGTATATATGCGCAATTTACGTCTGCTCAGCAGGCAAAAGCAATTATTGATCGCCCCTCTTATCCTGCCGGTCATTCTTATGTTCCTTACTGCAGTGATTATGGGAGCTGGAGGAGATCAGTGGCCTGTAGCAGTAGTGAGTCAGTCTGACGATCCGTCGGCGCAAGCCGTAGTTCGCAGCATTGAGAACAGCCATTCTAACATTACGCCATATTATCGCGTCGTGGAGACCGATCTCCAAAAAGCGAGAGACAAGGTCAGGGAAGGACGATTGCAGATGCTAATCCGCATTCCCGCAGATTATGCCAAGAGCCGGAGCGTTTTCATTGAAACGTTCAATATTAACAGCGATATGATGAAAAATGTCCGGCTCAGACTGGAACATAGCCTGCTCGATGAACTGAAGAATAACCAAGAATTGTTGTTTACTCCGTCACTGGTCACAGAACAGCCGGAAGATGTCTGGCGGGCAGCCTACATTGCGGGCAGTTGCATACTGCTCTCGCTGTTCATGGGCGCGGCGATTACGGCGGCTAACCTGTTCGCGTTTGAGAATGAAAACCGGACACGCAAGGAAATTTTCCTGACTCCATTGCCGCCTTGGACCGCAGGACTCGGCAATGTGCTCGCCGCATTGACGATGGCGCTGCTCTGTTCGTTGCCGGCCATGCTGGTGGGGACTCTTGCATTCAAGGTACATTTATACCCCGGGCAATTGCTTAAGGTTTACGGCATGATGATTCCGGTGATGGTCACCTGCGCTTGCGTCGGGATGCTGGCGGCACATTGGTTCAAAAATTATCGTGTGCTGCAGCCGGTTATAATTGTAGGTTCGATCGCTACCTTTTTTGGAGCGGGCGGATTTATCGGCGTTGGCGTGCTGCCGGAGGGATCGCGTATTTTCGCCAAATACTGGGTCATCTCCCGCGTCTTCGAATGGTTCAACCCGGTACTGCATAATTTTTCCCGCGGCTTCACTTTAGGGCAAATAACCAGCATCGTATTGGTAGCAGTGCTTGCGCTGTTGACAGTTCCTTGGCTATACATGAAGGCAGGCCGAAGCCAAATGATGAACGGCCAGTAAGAGAGAATGTGTATTGCCCCCATTGTCATGACATGGAGGAACCAGTTACGGATAATTGCCCTTTAGTTTAGAGGCAGAATGCAACATGGATCCGCCGCTAATAAATCTGAGCCCGGTGATAATATCACCGGGCTCAGATCATATTTTCCTCTAATTTGAGCCAACCATCACCTGGGGATCAAACGTTCGATATGTGGGATGTTTTAGGTAGATTTTTTCTCAACAAAATGCTAGATTACTCTATGTTTCAGATTCGTTCAGTCTCATATTATTTCTATTGGGGGATGCTACCGCATGGACAAGAATTCCGGTTATAGAACGAACGTTATAGGCGCTGGCGAGGTAGGCCAGGCAGTCTCGGTCGACATGGACAATGATTCTATACATAAGACAAACGTCGCTTTTTGGGATACAAAAGGAAATGAAGTTTTAGGAGCAACCGCGCTTCCTTTGTATGGAGCCTTTGTCTCCGAAGAAAAGTGTCAACTTTTTGGCGATATTTCAGGGAAGAAAGTGCTGGAAATAGGCTGTGGGAGCGGTCATTCCTTGCAATATCTGGGGGGACGCCAAGCAGGTGAACTATGGGGCATGGATATTTCGGAACGACAACTCGAAAAGACCGCACAAGTATTAGAGTCGAGCGGTCTTTCTGCGAAATTGATCTGTTCT
>DJTQ01000294.1 GCA_002439285.1 Paenibacillaceae bacterium UBA6304 | reverse complement strand
ATCAGCCTGCGGTTGTAAGCCTTAATGCTGTGATCGAATGTTTTGCAACTGAGAACAATGACGAATATCCCCGCAGACACATAGAGCATGATACTTAACGGAATGATTACCTCGGTCCCCCAATTTCGCTTAAGCCCAAACCAAGTGACCAAACATTCCGCAATTGCCAAAATGGCTACCATTCCCAAGAAGGTATTGGCATTCCGCTTCCAATCGTATTTCAGCAATTTCATCATTCCGCAAACACCTCTTTGAACATGTCATCCACGCTTTTTCCGTGTTTTAGCCGCAAATCCTCCACTTCCTCCTGCAGGACGACCTCGCCGTCACGGATAAAAATCACTTCATCAAAAATCCGTTCTATATCCCGGACAAGATGGGTCGAAATAAGCAGGCTGCTATCCTCGCTATAAAATTCAACGATAGCATCGAGAATTTTGGCCCGGGCGACCGGATCGACTCCGCCAATCGGTTCATCCAGTAAGTACAGTTTAGCCTGGCGGGATAGTGCAAGCGTCAACTGCAAGCGTTCGTTCATTCCCTTGGACAAGGAGCTGACCCGATCCGATTCCTTCAGATTCATAAAGTCCAGCATCCTCCTTGCCTTTTCCTCATCAAAATCCGGATAGAAGTCACGGTAAAACCCGACCGCGTCCCGAACCTTCATCCAGGACTCCGTCAAGGGGCGGTCAGGCATGAAGGATACGGCTGATTTGGTCGCGAGTCCGACGGGAACACCCAACACGCTGGCGCTTCCCGCCGATGCCGGTATCAGTCCGGCCGCAATCTTCATCAGCGTGCTTTTACCGCTGCCGTTCGTGCCAAGCAGACCGATGATTTTACCGGGTTCTATCCCGAATGATACGTTATTTAACGCCGTCTTCGAACGGTAAGACTTCGATACTCCTTCAAATTTCAGTATTTTATCCACCATCACTCGCGTCTCTCCTTTGACGTTCTGATTATCGCCGTTCCTCTGATTGGACGGCTTCAGTGACGATCGCCGTGATATCCTGGCTCGAAAACCCTAGTTCCTGCATGCCGTTGATGAATCTTTCCAGCAAATCGCCGGCCATTTCTTTTTTGATCGACATGATTTTCGACTCCTCACTTGTCACGTATCTTCCTAGACCGCGTCTCGTCTCCACTACGCCTTCACGCTCCAGTTCCTGAAATGTGCGCTGCACCGTATTCGGATTGATCTGCAGCTCGGCCGCTAGTTCACGCACGGACAGAATCTTGTCCCCGGCCTTCATCTTTCCGGTGACGATCTCCCGTTTGATATAATCCATAATTTGAATATAAATCGGCAGATTATTATCGAATTCCATAGTCACATCGGACCCTTCCTTTCCGCCGGTGATCAAACCGTAATTTAAGCAACATCCCGTTTTTTAAACGTAACAAAGCTTGCTCCAAGAAACAAGATCATATATACGGCAAGCACGATCAGCGAGAAAGCCGGCGTCATGCCCTGAACCGGCGGAATGCCGCCCTCCAGATAAACCGACAAATCCACATTCGTGAACAGGACGTACTTAATAATGTCGTATCTGGATAGCAACCCGACAACAAGGCTCTCCAGCAGCACTAGAATCATGCCTACGCCAATCGTAGCTCCGGTAGAACGGGTGAACACACCGATCATAAACGTAACCGTAACATAAATCAGACTGTAAGCCAGTTGAGCCAACACGGTCAGAGTCACATCTTCCCATCCGGCCTCCCGGGCCTGAAAGCCGAACAGCAATCCGCCCGCGAGAAGCGATACGGCGAGCGCGAACAAGCTTAAAGACAAAATATAGGCCAGCACCGACACGTACTTGGCGGCAAGAATTTTGCCCCGGCTCTGCGCCCGGATCAGGAGCAGCTTGATCGTTCCCAGGCTATGTTCCTTCGCTACGGATCCGGCCGTCCCAATAATCGCCAGAAACGTAAGCAACTGACCCATGCCGTTTTTGGAGAACATCCCAGCCGTGAATTCCAGACCTGACGGCATTCCGTCGGACAGACTGAAACTTTTCATCATATAGGCCACCAGCCCAATCACAACTGCAATAGCTGCATAAGGAATAAAGAAGCTACGCTTTTTGTACATTTTCAGCCATTCATTCGTCACCAATTTTCCGAAGCTAAGCAATGCGGTTTCCTCCCGTCCATTTCAAGAATTCATCTTCCAGCGACTCCTTAATTTCCTCGATCCGGTACAGCCCGATTCCTTCTGATCCGAGTGCGCCTACCATCCGAGGTATATAAGCATCCCGGACCGATACCGTAATTTCGTTACTCTCCTCCGACACATTCAGGATCCGGATTTCTTCCATCCGTGCAAGTCTGCTCTTCGCGGCTGCCGCATCATCCACCCGCAAAGTTACGTGGACCCGCTCCGGCTCAGCCCCGGTCGATGCGTCAGATATGCCGGACGCTCCAAGCGTTCGCATCGTGACAAGCTTGCCTTCTTGAATCACCACGACCCGGCTGCACATCAACTCCATTTCAGACAGCAGATGGCTGGAGACGAGCACTGAGATTCCCTCCTCACTAGCGATTCGCTTCAAGTAATCACGCATCTCGCGAATCCCTGCCGGATCCAGCCCGTTGGTCGGTTCATCCAGAATCAGAATCGACGGTTCATGCAGCAGCGCTTGCGCAATTCCGAGCCGTTGCCGCATCCCCAGTGAATAGGCCTTAACCTTTTTGCGCATGGCATCCTCCAGACCGACAAGCTTGGTTACGGTGCGGATTCGTTCCTCCGTAATGCCTTCCGTCATCCGCTGGTACTGCTTAAGGTTATCGTAACCGGTCATGTAAGGATAAAATTCCGGGTTTTCAATAATTCCGCCTACATGGGCAATCGCTCCCGCAAAATCCTTTCGCACGCTTTTCCCTTTGACGATCACATCCCCTTCCGTCATCCCGATCAAACCGACGATCATCCGGATCGTGGTCGTTTTCCCCGCCCCGTTCGGTCCGAGCAATCCGACGATTTCCCCTTTATGTATCTCGAAGGATAGCTTATCGACGATATTTCTGTTCTTAATTCGCTTGGTCACTCCCTGGACGGATAGTACGATACTGTCCGTGTTGTCTTGCTCTATAGGTCCTTTAACAAAAGGTCCATTCATAAAGATCACTCCTCCTTATTTATATCGAGTACCAGTGTCATAGTTAAATAGTACACTAGAAAGTTAATATTGTAAAGCTGTTTTTGAGCTTAAAAAAACTGAGGCAAGTTGCCTCAGTTTTTTGACATGCTATATAATGCAGGGTTGCCTGGTGAATTACTTCTGTTGAGCATCCCTTATTTCATGCGATAGTCCGCACCAATCTATGAAATACCCTTATTTCGCGCGATACGCTTCTTTCCGCCATGCTATTTTCTTTAGCGGACACCAGAGACCTTATTTGGCCAAAATCAGTAACGTTGTCATTCTAACGGACATACCGGATCTTATTTGCACTAAAAAGGCCCAAGACAGGGATATCTCTTTCGGTTAAGGACTCTGATGTCCGTTAGGTTTTCAAATCAATATTTTAGACGCAAATAGAGTCCTTGGTGTCCGTTAAAAATAGAATCAAGTTGGCAGGCCAGATCAAGTGTACATTTCTGAATTAATCAGCCATTACACCAAATCAAATTAGCAAATTAAACAAGTTCAGGTCACGGTTTAGCTCCGTATAAGGGATACCCTTGGCCTCCATCCGTTCGATGAGCCCTTGATAGTCTCTCTTGTCGCTAAGCTCGATCCCGACGAGAGCCGGACCGTTCTCTTTATTGTGCTTCTTGGTGTATTCAAACCGCGCGATATCGTCATCCGGTCCGAGCACCTGCTCCAGGAACTCACGAAGCGCTCCCGCCCGCTGCGGGAAGTTGATCATAAAGTAATGCTTCAGTCCTTCATAAATGAGCGAGCGTTCCTTCATCTCCTGCATCCGGTCGATATCATTGTTCCCGCCGCTGATAATGCAGACCACCGTTTTGCCCTTGATTTGCTCGCGGTACATATCCAGTGCCGACACGGGCAGCGCACCCGCCGGCTCGACCACGATTGCGCTATCGTTGTACAGTTCAAGGATCGTCGTGCATGCTTTGCCCTCGGGAACTTTAACGATGTCATGCAGCAGACCGGCGCAAATTTCATAATTCAAATCGCCGACACGCTTCACCGCCGCGCCATCGACGAACTTGTCGATCGAGTCCAGGGTGACGACTTTCTTCTGTTTCAGCGCCTCCGTCATGGAAGCCGCTCCGGACGGCTCTACGCCGATCAACTTTGTTTCCGGACTCATCGTTTTCAGATAGGTGCCTACGCCAGAGATCAGTCCGCCGCCGCCGATCGTAACAAAAACATAATCCGCCGGGGAATCGAGACTCTCCATGATCTCCATCGCAATCGTTCCGTTTCCCGCAACGATCTTCGGATCGTCAAACGGGTGAATGAACGTCATTCCGCCTTCGTTACATGCCTTCATTGCTTCCGCAAAAGCATCGTCATACGTATCACCGGTAAGAATGACCTCTACCGCAGAGCCGCCAAATCGTTTCACCTGCTTGATCTTCTGGTTCGGGGTCGTACTCGGCATGAAGATCTTGCCTTGAATACCCAGCGCGTTGCACGAGAAAGCTACTCCTTGAGCATGATTTCCCGCGCTCGCACAAACGATGCCTTTAGAAAGTTCCTCTTGGCTCAGACTGCGAATCATATTGTAAGCACCGCGAATTTTAAACGAGCGGACCACCTGTAGATCCTCCCGCTTCAAATAAACTTTGCAATCATATTTGGCCGACAAGGTCGGGTCCAACTGCAACGGCGTGCGTCTGACGACTTCTCTGAGTACGTGATGTGCACGCACGATATCTTCCATTCCTACCGCCTGGCGTTCTATTTGTTTCATCTCTATCTCCTTCCATCTCGTTTCTCTCATTCTTTTAAAGGTACACCCGAATCACCACGGGTTCAAGAGGTAACTTTATAATGACCTGTTCATATTAAAAGATCATACAAACGCCCCTTGGCCGGCTGCGGATCAGCTTGGACCAAAGGGCGCTTGCATTATGCCAAATCAGCGCTTTTTAGGAACGAGACTTGGTTTAGGTTGTACCTCTTTCTTGTTCACATGGGCGATCTCGGTCAACTTCCATTCCGTTTCACCCAGCACAAGATCGGCGGGAAACTCTTCTCCCTTTTGCAAATAATTCTCGCGACCGAGTTCATCGGTATATACACCTTCGACTTCCACGATTTCGCGCGAAACCGGAAGCATGTCCTTTTTCTCATTACTCACTATAGATCGCCTCCTCCAGCATAGTATCTCCTGGGGAAAATCGTTTATCCAAAACGAAAAAGACCGCCCGGACTTACCCGGTCAGTCTCTTTCCCTCCCCATCTCAGATTCTTTTCACAGGTCTCAGTACCGCATAGCCATACCCTTCCGGAAAATGCCGCTGATAATCCTGCTTATCGTCTTCATCCCATGCATATCCCAGGGACTCGGGGGTAAAGTTCCACGCCAGCGCTTCCACCGCCTGCATTACCGCCCAATTGTCCTTCAAATAATCATAAGGAGGATGAAAAAAAACCAGATATTCGGATGCCGGAATCAGCCTGCTCTCCATCCCGTCGGGAATCACACCCGTATCTTCTACGGGGACGGGAATTCCATATAGGTAGCCCTTCTTTCCTTTTTCATAAAACCATCCCGCCGTCTGGCCCAACTGTCCGATCAACGTACGGCCCGACATGCTTTCCAATGTCCCGCAAATTTCGTCGCAGTCATGCCCGTTGGACCAGAACGAGCCGTAGTCCGATACTTCCTTGTCCCGGATTCCGATAAATTGATGGGCCTGAATATGCTCTACCTTAACCTCGATAGGCTGGATAGCGGATCTTAAATTCATGTTCCATTGCTCCTTCATCGCGAAATGATAAGGAGAGAATACCTCCTGCCGGACGGCCAGCTTGATGGGACGTTTCGATTTCCGGTAGGCGCCCG
>DJTQ01000296.1 GCA_002439285.1 Paenibacillaceae bacterium UBA6304 | reverse complement strand
ACTGGAAGTGTTTGACCGCCATCCCTTGATCAGTGAAATCGTGCTGGTTACCGGGGAGCAGGATGTGGAACGATGCCGCGCCTGGATCGCCGAGTATGGCATTAAGAAACAAGTAAACGTAATACCGGGCGGCGCCGAGCGTCAGCATTCGGTATACCGGGGGTTGCTTAACATCAGCACACCTTGGGTACTGGTGCATGACGGCGTCCGCCCTTTTGTCACGAGCGGGCAGGTGACTTCATGCTATGAGACGGCCGTAGAGCATGGTGCCTCCATACTCGCCGTTCCCGTGAAGGATACGGTGAAGCAGGTCGACGGGCACGGGCGGGTGACCGCCACTCCGGACCGCCGCAGCTTGTGGGCGATTCAGACTCCGCAGGCTTTTCGGCGTTCCGATCTGCTGCAGGCGCATGAGGAAGCCGAGGCCGCTGGGTTTATCGGTACGGATGACGCGATGCTCGTTGAACGGTTGGGCATTCCTGTTAGGGTTACGGAAGGCGGGTACAGTAACATTAAAATTACTACACCGGAGGATTTGGATTTTGCCGAAGTAATCGCGAATAAAAAGGAATTCAGGGGAGAGGACAAACTATGATCGCAGTTGGACAAGGATTTGATGTGCATCAGTTAGTGGAGGGAAGGCCTTGTATTATCGGCGGGGTAACTCTGCCGTATGAAAAAGGGCTGCTCGGCCATTCCGATGCCGATGTGCTGCTTCATGCAGTGAGCGATGCCATTCTAGGCGCGCTTGCGCTGGGAGATATCGGCCGGCATTTTCCGGATACGGATCCGGCCTTTAAGGATGCGGACAGCCTGGTGCTGCTGCGCCGGATTTGGGTCATGGCCAAGGAGCGGGGCTACCGCCTCGGCAATCTCGATGCGACGATCATCGCGCAGGCACCGAAGATGGCGCCGCATATCCCGCAGATGATCGAGGTGATTGCGGGAGCGCTCGAAGCTGATCCGCAGCGGGTTAATGTGAAGGCGACAACCACCGAGCATCTCGGGTTTACGGGTCGCGGCGAGGGCATTGCGGCACAATGTATTGTATGCTTGCTCTCGGATGTGCTATCATCGTAGGCGTTATTTTAAATCTGGAGGGGATTACTATGACAGAGGTTCGTGTGCGGTATGCGCCGAGTCCTACAGGGCATTTACATATCGGTAACGCCAGAACGGCGCTGTTCAATTATTTGTTTGCCAGACATCATGGAGGCAAATTCATCATCCGCATCGAGGATACCGACGTGAAGCGGAATGTGGCCGGCGGGGAAGAGAGTCAGCTGACTTATCTTAAGTGGCTGGGCATAGATTGGGACGAGAGTGTCGACGTAGGCGGGGAATACGGTCCTTACCGTCAAACGGAGCGGCTGGATATTTACCGCACCTACTGGCAGGATTTGCTGGACCGCGGGTTGGCCTATCGCTGCTATTGCACGGAAGAAGAGCTGGAACAGGAGCGCGAGGAGCAGACGGCACGAGGAGAAATGCCTCGTTATTCCGGCAAGCACCGCGATTTGACGCCGGAGCAATGTGCCGCCTTTGAAGCGGAGGGACGCGTAGCCAGCATCCGGTTCCGGGTACCGGAAGGTCGCACCTACACCTTCGACGATCTCGTCAAAGGGCCGATTACGTTTGAATCCGACGTTAGCGGCGATTTTGTCATCGTCAAAAAAGATGGCATTCCAACCTATAACTTCGCCGTGGCGCTTGATGATCATCTCATGAAAATCACGCACGTGCTGCGCGGGGAAGACCATGTGTCGAACACGCCGCGCCAGTTGATGATCTATGAAGCTTTGGGCTGGGAGCCGCCGCGCTTTGGTCATATGACCCTGATCGTCGGCGACAATCACAAGAAGCTGAGCAAACGCGACGAATCCGTTATTCAATTCATCGAACAGTACGATAAGCTCGGTTATTTGCCAGAAGCTTTGTTTAACTTTATTGCTCTGCTGGGATGGTCGCCTGAAGGGGAAGAGGAGATCTTCTCGAAGGACGAGCTGATTTCGATTTTCGATGCGAACCGTTTGTCGCGCAGTCCTGCGGTATTCGATAAACATAAACTCGCTCACTTGAATAATCATTATATTAAAAATGCCGATCCGGATTTCATCGCGGAACTCGCCATTCCGCATTTACAGGCGGCCTCCCGCCTTCCTGCGGAATTGACGCCGGAACAGCAAACCTGGGCCAAGACGCTGGTCGCCCTGTACCAGGAACAAATGACGGCTGCTTCTGACATCGTGGAACTGTCGGACCTCTTCTTCCGCAGCCATCTTGAGCTGGATGCAGAATCGGCCGCAATTCTGGCTGAGCCGCAGGTTCCGCAAGTGCTGAGCGCATTTCTGGGCAAGGTTGAAGCATCGGCGGAATTCACGCCGGAACAAATGGCCGTGCTAATCAAAGAAGTGCAGAAAGAAACCGGCGTGAAAGGGAAAGGTCTCTTCATGCCGATCCGCGTAGCGTTGACCGGCCAAACCCATGGCCGGGATTTGAACCAGACGATCTATCTGCTGGGACGCGATCGCGTCATCGACCGTCTTAAATCGCAGATCCGCGGGGCTTAGGACGTCTGTAAAATCAAGGATTGTCAGTCTTGTGGACTATCATGTAAGATAGAGGCATCGGCATAGAACGGGAGAAGTACGTTAGTAGCGCCAGTATTGTCCAGAGAAGATAACCGAAGGAGCGGGTCCGCCCGCTTCTCAGGCTGGGAGTTATCTCAATACGCGCGGCGGAAATGCACCCGGGAGCCGCAGATTCGAACGAGCCGCAAGGCCCGGTAGATTCTGCCGTATCGTCCGCGTTAAGGATGCGATGAGGGATAGGACGCGGCTAGGGCCGGCGTATATCCGAAGCAGAGTGGAACCACGCATCAGGCGTCTCTGCAGCGAAAGCTGCGGGGGCGCTTTTTTGACATATCAGGCAACTTGGCATCGAGCGATCAGGAAGTGGCGTAAGCAGCAGATAGAGGGGGAACGCTTATGTTCAAAAGAATGAGATCCGATATTCAGGCGGTATTCGAAAACGACCCGGCTGCCAGAAGCGGGTTCGAAGTGGTCTTCACCTATTCCGGCCTTCATGCGATTTGGAGCCACCGGGTCGCCCATGCATTTTACCGGCGGCGCTGGTATACATTGGCCCGGATCGTCTCTCAGGTCAGCCGATTCTTTACCGGCATCGAGATTCATCCGGGGGCCCGGATCGGAAACCGGTTGTTCATCGACCATGGGATGGGCGTTGTCATCGGGGAAACCTGCGAGATCGGGGATGACGTGGTGATCTATCAGGGGGTGACCCTGGGCGGGAGCGGCAAGGAAAAGGGTAAGCGTCACCCGACGATCGGCAACAATGTCGTGATTGGGTCAGGCGCGAAAATATTGGGTTCTTTTACAGTAGGGGACCAAAGCAATATCGGGGCGAATTCTGTCGTGCTCAAAGAAGTGCCTGCAGGCAGTACGGTTGTCGGTATCCCGGGGAAAGTGGTCCGCCAGGGCGGGAAACGCCTGGATCGCTTGAGCCATCAGTTGCCGGACCCGGTTGTTGACTCGATGCGTTCGCTCCAAGAAGAAATAGAACAATTGCAACGGGAAGTTCAAAGCTTAAAGCACGGTTCGCCTGAAGTGAAAATTTCGGCCGATTCGGCTGATGAATGATGTGAAGTTACAGTCTCCTGCCTACGATAAGGGGATACAAGGTAAAATAGAGTAGAACTCAAAGCGGAAAGGATCGAGAGTATGGCATTGCAAATTTATAACACGCTTACCCGAATGAAGGAACAATTTGTAACTCAGGAGCCGGGAAAAGCTTCGGTTTATGTGTGCGGACCCACCGTATACGGATATATTCATATCGGAAACGCGCGTCCGATGATTTTTTTCGATGTCGTGCGCAGTTATTTGGAGAATCAGCAATATGAAGTGAACTATGTAGTCAACTTCACCGATGTCGACGATAAGCTGATCCGCAAAGCGGAGGAAATGGACCTGTCGGTGCCGGAAGTAGCCTCGATGTTTATCGACGCCTATTATGAGGATCTGGAAGGTTTGGGCATTCCTCGCGCAACGTCCAATCCCCGGGTAACGGAGAATATGGACATCATCATCGAGTTTATCCGTGACCTGGAAAGCAAAGGCTATGCTTATGAGAAGGGCGGGGACGTCTTTTTCCGGACTGGGAAATTCGAAAGCTACGGTAAATTGTCAGGCCAAAATATCGGCGAGCTTCAGTTCGGCATCCGGATCGATGTGGATGAGCGGAAAGAAAATC
>DJTQ01000295.1 GCA_002439285.1 Paenibacillaceae bacterium UBA6304 | reverse complement strand
AACTTCGACCTGAACCCGTGAGCCGTACTTCTTCTCACTGGTGATGGTCCGTTCGGGCAAAGCTTTGCCGGTGATGCCGGCAATCCGGGCGATGGGCCCGAGCAATTGCACTAGCGCGGTCAAATAGTAGGGGCCCATGTCAAACATGGGGCCGCCGCCCGGCGCGTAGTAGAACTCCGGATCGGGATGCCAATGCTCATGGCCCCGGCTCATCATAAACGCCGTGGCCGAGACCGGGCGTCCGATTATACCGTCTTCAATCAGCCCGAGCGCAGTCTGAATGCCGGCCCCGAAGAATGTCTCCGGTGCACTTCCTACCAACAACCCCCTGGCCTGTGCTTCCTCAAGCACCTGACGGCCTTCCTCAAGGGAGACGGTAAGCGGCTTCTCGACATACACATGCTTACCGGCCCGTAATGCCTGCAAGCTGACTTGAGCGTGCACGGCGGGAATGGTCAAGTTGATAATAATACCGATCTCCGGATCGGCTAATAGTTCCTCGGTGGAACAAGCACGCGGGATCCCGTATCTCTCGGCTTGTTCCTTGGCCCGGTTTAAATCCAGATCCGCGCAGGCCACGAGATCGAGAACCTCGAATTTAGGACAATTCTCCATATAAATACCGCTGATTTTTCCGCAGCCGATAATACCGACTTTGATTTTCTCCATGACCGGTTCCATCCCTTTATGCGTCATATTGGTTGTCGCCCATCCCGCTGTAGCTGAACCCGCCGCCGGATGAGTCTTTTCCTTGTTGGGATTTCACCCGTTGTTTGCCTTCAGCGGCCCATAGCATGCCCCGGGTCATGAGTTCCTTGACCGTTGGCAGCGCCACGATATCGGCATGATGTCCTAGTGAGTTGTAGTACACGCGTCCGTATCCCCAGCGCTTCGTCCAAACGACCGGCATATCCACCGCTTTATTGAACCGGTGCGGGCCGTCGATGACCGGAAACCGGGTCGTGGCAAGGACCTCGACCGCGGGGTCGACATGCAGATAATATTGCTCGGTCTTCACGGCAAAATCCTCAATACCTTCGACCAGCGGGCTGGAGCTTTGCTTGATTTCCACTTGATATTCGACCCCGTCGTTCCCCGGATGAGCCACCCATTGTCCGCCTGTCATGAACTGCCAGTCCACATTGTTGCGAAACGAATCGCACATGCCTCCGTGACACCCGGCGAGGCCGGTACCCGCCTGTACGGCGGCCGACACATGATTAACAAGCTCCTGGGATATTTCGCCCATCGTCCAAACCGGAACGATCAGGTCCAGTCCTGCCAGCTTCTCAGCATCCGCAAAAGCTTCCAGCGTGTCCGAGACTTCAACGTCAAATTGGTGCTCCCGCAGAACTCCGGCAAAAATATCCGCGACCTGCTCGGGCTCATGACCGTCCCAACCTCCCCAAACGATTAATGCCTTTTTCATGGTGATCGAATCTCCTTCAATTATCGGATTTGGTTTGTGTATTACATTTCAGATAAATCCACCCACCGGCGTTCGCTCACCGAGCGCTCCACCGCTTCCAGCACGGCCTGGCATTTCACTCCGTCGCGGAAATTCGGCTCGGGCTGGCGGCCTTGAGAGATTGCTGCGCCGAGCTCCAACACTTCGTGGATAAAGGTGTGTTCGAAACCGATCGTATGCCCGGGCGGCCACCAGGCCTCTGCATACGCATGGGCGGGGTCTGTCGCCAGAACGCGCCGGAATCCCTGAACGTCTTCGTCATCCGAGGTGAAGTAAACTTCAAGTTCATTCATCCGTTCAAAATCGAACTTGACGCTGCCGAGGCTTCCGTTGATCTCGAACGAATTGGTCGAGCGATGCCCGGCCGCGAATCTCGTCGCCTCGAAGCTGCCGAGCGCCCCGTTCTCGAACCGGGCCAGGAACAGGGTGGCATCGTCCACCGTAACTGCGCCTTTGGGCGCGTCATTACCCTTGCCGCCCTTAGCGCTGAGTCCAGTCATCTCGTCGGCAAGCGGCCGTTCCTTGATAAAGGTCTCGCTCATGCCGATCACTTCGCGGATATCTCCGACGAGATAGTGGGCAAGATCGATGAGATGGGCTCCGAGGTCGCCGTGCGAGCCGGAGCCGGCGATCTCTTTTTGCAGCCGCCATACCAGCGGGAATTCCGGGTCCAGAATCCAATCCTGGAGGAACCAGGCTCTGAAGTGATAGATTTGTCCCAAGCGACCGCTTTGAACCAGCTTTTTGACCAGTTGGACCGCCGGAGAGAAACGGTAGTTAAATCCGACCATATGGCGCACGCCAGCTTCTTCTGCGGCCTGCAGCATCTCCCTGGAATCATTTAATGTAAGCGCTAACGGTTTTTCGCAAAAAATATGCTTTCCGGCCTTGGCAGCAGCTAATGCAATTTCTTTGTGGACGTCACTGGGAGCATTGATGTCGATCAGGTCGATATCGTCCCGGGCAACAAGCTCCTTCCAGTCCGTGACGTATTCACTCCAGCCCAGTTGCTCGGCCGCGAGGCGGACGGCTTTGTCGTCTCTGCCGCACAATACCTTCATTTCGGGCTTGACGCTCTCCGGGAAAAACATGGGCAGCGTGCGGTAGGCATTGCTATGGGCCTTTCCCATGAATTTGTAACCGACCATTCCTACGCGTAATTGCTTCACAGAATCCCTCCATGCCATAAATTTAAATTTGAAATGATGAATGTAAGTCCATTATAAAAAGAAGCCGATGAAATCTCTCGCCAGTTTATGCTGTTATATAGTCAAAAAATGCACTTTTTATCACTATTTCTTCCCTCTGCGAACCTCGGATGGAGAGCGACCTTGAAGCTCACGGTATACCCGGTTAAAAGTTCGGACGCTGCCAAAACCGCAGTCCAGCGCGATATCCGTAATGCTTGCATCACTGATCTCCAGCCGTCTTGTCGCATTCAGCACGCGGATTGTATTGAGGTAGGTTTTAAAATTCATGCCGATCGCTTTTTTAAAGGTGCGACAAAAATAGGACGGCTCCATTTGGAACTGGACGCACATCGCTTCAACGGAAAGGTCGTCTTGGAAATGCTCTTCGATGAATGACAGTATCCGTTGGATCCTTATTTTTCTGGAGGCGATCCGCTCTTGCGATTCCCGCTCCAGGGCATGAACAGGGAGGTGTCTTTGCAGCATGGCGCATAGTTCAAGCAAGCCCGCTTGAATGAGCAGCCGATGCCCGGGTTTACCTTCTCTTTTTTCCTGACGGATACGATCCAATAATGCGTTCACCGTTTGCAAACCAGGCTGATTGGCAGGAATAAAGGGAGATTCGAAGCGGAAATCGCCGGGCCAACTCCCGGATTTCCCCACCAGTTCCGGATGAAAGATGACGATGATCAAGCTGGAAGTAAGGTCCTTGCTATCGAAGTAATGAATATCGTTGCTGCCGAAAATAGCCATATCTCCCTGCTTAAGCAGGCGTTTGTCCTCATTTGTGCCAACCAGGATGCTGCCGGACTCCACATAAATGAATTCGACCTCGGCATGAAAATGGGGATAGAAGGAGAGGTCGGCGCTTTGATGGATCACCATGGGCAGTTCCTGATCAAGCTTCCAGTTCTGATAGAAGGTTTTCATACTGCGGCTCCCTCCCTAGGGTTTTCCCACATCATAGCGGGAAGTGCAATTTTTGTCTAATTCGTACTTACCTCACATCCATTTCAATAGTTCATCTTATATAGTGAGATAATCCCTAATTAATCAGGGTAGGAAGAAGGAATATTTTGCTATATAGTATTAAGAAAATTCATAGGGAAGGAAGAGGGATTCCTTTGAGCTTAATTGAGACAAGAGGACTGCAAAAAGTGTTCCGGCAGGCGATCAAAGATCCCGGATTGGCTGGAGCGGTAAAACATTTGTTTACCCAACGCTATAAAGATAAGTATGCGGTGGAAGGTATTGACTTGAAGATCGAGGAAGGAGAAACCGTAGCCTATGTCGGACCCAACGGGGCGGGCAAATCGACAACGATCAAAATGCTGAGCGGGGTGCTGGTTCCTTCCGGCGGAGAGATCATAGTGGACGGGTTGGTTCCTCATAAGCAGAGGATGGAGAACGCTCAGCGGATCGGCGCCGTATTCGGCCAGCGGACGCAGTTATGGTGGGATATCCCGGTCCGTGAATCGCTCGGCTTGCTGAGAGATATTTATCAGGTTCCGGCGGACCAGTTTAAACAAAATATGGATGTCTTCACGGAACTGCTCGGCATGGAATCGTTCCTGCATTTATCCGCGCGCAAACTGTCGCTCGGGCAGCGGATGCGGGCCGACTTGGCTGCGGCCCTGCTGCATGATCCAAAGATCGTCTACCTTGACGAGCCGACGATCGGGCTGGATGTCGCGGTAAAGCACCGCATCCGGGATTTTATCAAGGAGATGAACCGGAGCAAGGGAACGACGATGTTACTGACCACACATGATCTTGGGGATATCGAGGATCTGTGCGAGCGGCTGGTCATCATTGACCAGGGTCGCATCATTTATGACGGCAAGCTCCAGGAGGTCAAGGATACGTTTGCAAGGGAACGGACTATACATATACAGTTAAGCTCACCGATCCCGGATGCGGAAGAGTTATTCCGCGGTTTACCGGAGGTCCAGGTGAAACGGTCGGGAGATCCGAAGGGGACTATCACGGAGCCGCAGGAAGGATTGGCGCTATCCATCCGCTTTGACCGCTTCCGCTGCACGGCCAGTGACATCGTCAAACGGGTGATGAGCCGTGGAGAAGTGGTCGATTTCCGGATCGACGAGCCGAGCATTGAAGAGATTATCCGCCGAGTCTACGACGGCAAACTGGATTCAGCCGCCTTGTCCGCAGCGGGGAAGGGGAGTGCCTGATTGATCGCACCGGCTTTCAAAAAATACGTCTCCTTGGCGCGCTGTTCCATGCAGAATACGCTTGCTTACCGGCTCTCGTTTATCTTGAATTTTCTCGCAAGTTTTATCGGGCTGATCGCCATGTATTCTCTCTGGCAAGCCATCTACACCGGGCAGGTTCAGCTTTCCGGGTTCACCTGGAGCCAGATGCAGGCTTACCTGCTGGTGACTTTTTTCGTCAATTCCATGCTGTCGTATTACTCGGAATCGAGCATTACGAGCAAAATCATCGACGGCAGCGTCATGATGGACCTGCTGCGCCCGATCCAGTTCCAGAAGGCTCGCCTGGCCGAAACGCTCGGCTCCTGCGTGCTGGAAGGACTGCTCAGCTGCATTCTGATCGGGCTTGCGGCGATTTTCACATTCGGCATATCTCTGCCGCATGATGCAGGCACTATCCTGCTGTTTGCGCTCAGCATCGTGTCCTCGATTCTGCTAAAATTCAGCATCGTGTACCTGTCGGCCTTGCTCTGCTTCTGGACCACGAGCAGTTTCGGCATTTATTGGGCCCGGACCTCTATTACCAACCTGCTGTCCGGCGCGTTAGTGCCGCTGGCATTTTTTCCGGGTTGGCTGCAATCGGTCGCGATGGTATTGCCTTTCCAAGGCATCGTTAATACGCCGGTCACAATCGGCCTCGGGATGACGGAGGGAACCGATGCCCTTCAGTTGATCGCTATCCAATGGGTATGGATCGTCCTGCTCTGGCTGCTCGGCAAGTGGATGTGGTCCCGGGCCGTCCGGCAAATCACGATTCATGGAGGATAACGATATGGGGACTAAGATGAAGGTGAAAAACTCGCCACGGCGAATTTTATATTTATACTGGCGTTTATACAGTCAGCAATTAAAAGCGATGATGGAATACTCCGCCGATTTCTATATCACGATCGGGGCGGCGGCGATGACCCAGATTACCGGGTTTTTATTCCTGTGGGTCGTATTCTCCCGCATCCCGGACATCCAGGGCTGGGGACTTTGGGAAGTGGCTTTTATGTATGCGGCGATCTATGTCTCGGAGGGAGTGGGTTCCTTGTTCTTCGAAGGAACCTGGCGGATGCTCCGGCTGGTCAATATGGGCGAGTTAGACCGCTATTTGGTGCGCCCGGTTCCCCTCGTGCTGCAAATTTTTTGTACGGGAATCGGCATGAACGGATTGGGAAATATTCTGATCGGCGGAAGCATCATCGTTATTTCATTGTCGCATATCGATATTACCTGGAATCTTCAAACCGTTGTGATGGCCATCCTGCTATTTGTCTCTGCGATGACGATCCGGGTAGCCATCAATCTGGCGGCGAACTGCTCCGCCTTCTGGATCCGCAGCGGCGGGAATGCTTTCCCGATCATGATTCACAATTTAGGTGAGTTCGCCAAATATCCGATTACCATTTTCTCGCAGGGATTGCAGCTCTTTATTTCGATTGTCGTACCGTTTGCGTTTGTCAGTTTTTTTCCGGCGGCCGCCATGTTCGGCAAGGAGCCCTGGAGTTATTGGGGCTGGTTCAGTCCGCTGGTTGCGATCTATTTCGTTCTTCTCGCGCTACTGATTCTACGCATCGGACTGCGGCGTTATGAGAGTGCGGGAAACTGACTGAATATCAGTTTAGCGGAATCCCTCCGGATGGATATGAGGGAAGTTCATTCAACGCTACGATTAGTTCTCTTGTTTTTTATTTCATCCATGTTATTATGTAATCAACCTAACAGAAGCTAACGACTATCTATACACTGGGTGATCAAATTTGCCATCGAGTAGGTTGATAATATGAAAAAAGTAACGATCCAAGAAATTGCCGACTTCTCCGGGGTTTCCAAGTTTGCCGTCTCTCGTGCTCTCTCGGGGAAATCGGGAGTCAGCGCCCAGACGAGAGAGATGATTTTGAAGGCTGCAGGACAGCTTGGATACTTTAAGGATGCCGGAAAATCATCCATGATGCAGAGTCCGCTCACCTACACGGAGGGCGAGGTCCGGTCCGGGGCTATCCTGGTCTTGTTTCCCAATGTCCGCTACCAGGATGCCGATTCCCTGTATTGGGGACCGGTGTTTAACGGAATTTCCGCGCGATTGAATCAGAGAGGGGCGGACATCCTTACGCTTACGGAGCCGTCGGGCGAGCATGTGTTTTCTCTGCTCAACCCAAATGCGATTGGCGGCATTGTAACGATCGGGGCTGTATCCACGCAAATCTTGCTTGATATCAAAAAGCTGGAAATCCCCGTAGTGATGGTGGACCATCAGGATCCGGCCCTTCAGGCGGATGCCGTGTTTACTGACAATTTCTACTGCATGAGAGAAATGATGATCAAACTGGTCAGCAAAGGTTATAAAAACTTTCAATTTGTCGGGCAAATCGGGTATGCGCAAAGCTTCTACGAACGCTGGCTGGGGTTCAAGTCGGTATTGGAGGACCATAAGCTGAAACAGACGCAGATCGCCGAGCTGATCGGCCCGGAGGTCCAAGAGTATATACACGAAGTGGTGCCTAAGGTTGTGGCCGCTTATGAATTGCCCGAGGTGTTTGTTTGCGCAAATGATACGACGGCCCAATTTGTTATGGAAGCTCTTCTAAAGCTGGGGATCGATGTTCCCGGTAAAGTTCAATTAACCGGATTCGATAATACGAATGAATCGCTGCCGCTCCTCGCTACCGTGGATGTAAGCAAGGAGCTTCTTGGAATGAGAGCTGTAGACAAACTGTTATGGCGGATGGCCAATACACAATCCAACTTCGAGAGGCTGCTGATTCAGGGAGAGGTCATACTAAGAGAACACTCGCAGTAATAAATATAGACCTAAATATAAGTTTGCTATTAGGAAGAGCCCTGGCGGAGTTACATCGCTGGGCTCTATTTTGCATGGATGGATAGGTTAGAGTAAGGTGACTTCTACTATCATAATTATTCATTGACGAAACAGGTTGTGGACTGTATATTATGTTGCAAATGGAGGATAACAAAATGCAGACATCAGTAATAATTTGTTTTTTGTAAGCGCTGTAATTATTGTGTTATTGTTTGCTTGGTCTCATTCATGAAGAGTGTGACATTGAAGGGAGGTATGGGATAAGGTATGGAACAATTTAATCAGAACGATAGCTCCCGTTATAGGGTGGAACCGGTATTGGTCAATCCGGCAGCCAATAAGGCGGCGCAAGGGCTAATGAAGTATCTGTGTAGCATTTATGGACAATACATGCTAACCGGGCAGCAGATCGGCGTGTTGTCCGCGCCGGAACTGGACTTGATTTATGAAGCAACCGGCAAATACCCGGCGTTGGCCGGATTTGACTTTATGAATTATTCACCGTCCCGGGTGGAGCGTGGAGCAGAATGCCAGGATACGGATCTTGCCATAGAATGGTGGAAACAAGGCGGGATCGCAACCTTTTGTTGGCATTGGAATGCCCCGAAGGATCTTGTCGATCTTCCGCCTGACCGTTCATGGGGAAGGGGATTCTATACCGCGGCGACTACCTTTGATATAGCTCAGGCGATAAGTGATCCTAATTCGGAAGAGTACCGGCTGATCGTGCGCGATATCGATGCCATCGCCGTGCAACTTGCAAGGCTGGGGGATGCGGGAGTTCCCGTATTGTGGCGGCCGCTGCACGAAGCATCTGGCGGCTGGTTCTGGTGGGGCGCGAAAGGGCCTGAACCGTGCATCGCCCTGTGGAGGCTGCTATATGACCGGTTGACCCGGCATCATGGGTTGAATCATTTGATATGGGTGTGGAACGGTCAGCATGCGGACTGGTATCCGGGAGATGAGTACGTGGATATTCTGGGTGAAGATATATACCCGCCTGTGCACGACTATTCGTCGCAGAAGGAGCGTTTTTTGACTGCCGAAGCTTATACCAAGAGAAACAAGATCATCGCTCTGACGGAGAACGGAGTCGTTCCCGATCCGGATCTGATGGCTGCGGACGGTACGCCATGGGCATGGAATTGCACCTGGTATGGTGAGTTCGTGTTTACGGAAGCGAACGGCAGCAGGGTGTATTCCAATCAATACACCGAGTTGGAGCAACTCCGGAAGTCATATTACCACCCAAGGACGATTACGCTGGATGAGCTTCCGGATTGGAAGGAGTGGATTGAGGACTAAAGAACGAAAAATGATATTTTCGTTGCTCTTATTGCAAACAAATAACATAACAAACTAACATGGAATAAGTCGTGTAATGGCTAAATATCTACCGGAGTTTAAAGTGGGTGAATATTGACTGTGCACGCAATTTGGCGTTATATTGTTTTGTATTGGGCCATCATTTTAATAACAAAAATAACAAAATTAAATTGTCAAAATCAAAAATTATGAACGCTTAAGTCAAGTCACTGGGCGTAAACGAAAGGGCAGATCTCATGCATACGATCAATACTACACCGTGTAATCCCAACGCATCCGAAGAAGTAAAAGCGGTCTTGAACTATTTAGGCGAAATTTCGGGAAAAGGCATGATTACGGGGCAACACACTCAGACCATAGCCCAAGATGAACTTCACTATATCCGCGAAGTGACGGGGAAATCGCCGGCACTTCTTGGTTTTGAATTGCTCGGCTATTCCCCGAACATCAATTATGAAGACGCCGGTGAAGAGTGCTTGCTGGAAGTTGCAGAGAACAAGGATACACTGCAAAAAGCGTGGGAATGGGCGGAGAAAGAAAACGGCCTGATCACTTTTACCTGGCATTGGTTCTCTCCGCTTGGCGGCAGGGACAAGAGTTTTTATGCAGAGCATACGGACTTCGATGCAACCAAAGCGATTATCGAAGGTACGGATGAATACAAGGCGTTTATCTCCGATATGGACTATATGGCCGAGATTCTGAAAGAGTTCCGCGATAAGCACATTCCGATCTTGTGGCGTCCTTTCCATGAATCGGAAGGAACTTGGTTCTGGTGGGGCAGCAAGGGTCCGGAAGCGGCTAAACAGTTATACCGCATTATGTATGACCGGTATACGAATGTTCATAACCTGAACAATCTAATCTGGGTTTGGAATTCCCCGTTGGTCGAAGGATATGTGGGAGATGAGTATGCCGATGTCATTTCCCGGGATCTGTATCCCCCGGCCCATCAGCATACGGCTCTGCGCCCGGAATACGAGGAACTGATCGCAATCACTCCGACCCGCAAATTGGTCGCTCTCGGCGAAATTGGACCGATTCCGAGCGTTGCTCAAGTAGCCGAGTCTAAAATTCCTTGGCTGTGGTTTATGACCTGGTCCAATGATTTCGGCAAAACAGAGCTGTTTACGACGAAAGAGGAACTTTATAACGCTTATAATAACGATTACGCCATTACACTGGATAAATTGCCTAAGCTTTATTAAAAGCTTATAGCAGATATGGCACTATACGATAGAAATAGACCGCAATCCTTATCGGAGAGCGGCCTGTTTCTTTTTTTTGCGGTTGACCGGGAAGAACTAGAATGAATGAACCGAACGAGAAATAATTAAGGTACATTTAGGGCGCTATTTGGGTGATTAATGGCCATTGGAGTGAAATAACGGACTTTCAGGGTCTTATTTTGCAAATACCTTATTAGCGAGTGTAAACCTGAAACTAGGAAAATAACGCCCACAAAGTCCGCTATGGCTGGATTCTTATTCCCGGATCTGTCTTTCCCTAAGTAACGCTCTTAACGATGCTCGGATCGGACGGGTTACGAAAGGGAATAATGCTGCAAACAGAGTAAACATGACGCCATACGCGAGAAATATGATGGAGTAGCCGAAGCTATCATGAAAACCTGATTGGATCCAGGGATTATGGTTGAAAATAAAATTTCCGGCTTCTCCGAAAAATACAACCGCCAGAATCGCCATCATGGCGGACATGACGAAGCTAAATCGTGTGATGCGTTGATAGTGACTGATTCTCGAATCGATATCCGAAAATATATCGAATGCGCCCTCCGTTGATTTTCGTCTGAAATACACCCAGCGTAAATGGGAACCGACTTGTTCAATTCCCATATCCTCCAAAAAAGAAATATAAGCGATGCTCTCCGTATGGGAGGGCCAATTCTTGAGCAGTTCAAGCCGGTAGACATATTCACCGGGGGTTCCTTCTTCAAAAAAGTATTTACAAAAGCCGACGCCCGTCAGGATCATGCCTTTTGCCGCCATTTGATTGAGCCATTGTTCCTCTTCCTCGAACGCGCCGATGCTAAAAAATTTACGAACGATATGCTTCATGAATTTTCCCTCCTCATGATTTTGGCCCCGTTTCCGAGTAATTCCTGCAACCGCAAATATTCGTTTTGCAGGGCCGTTTTGCCTGCAGCCGTAATTACGTATTCCTTCTTACGGGAATTCTTTTCCCCCGGCAAAGCCTCAATCCAGCCGCGTTCCAATAGCGTATTCAACGCTCCGTACAGCGTACCCGCTGCCAACGACAGACGATCACCGCTTAAATGGGCTACATTTTGCATAATCCCATAGCCATGCATAGGTTCATACAAGGATAGGAGTATGTAATACACCGCTTCGGTAAGTGCCGAACTTTCGGGCATAAAATAGACCTCCTTTTTATATCGGTTAACGATATATCACTTTACGATATATTATATCGGTTTCCGATATAATTGCAAGAGGCACCTCCGCATTTGGAGGTGCCTCATTTCTTAAAGGTGCTTCTTACAAATTAACTCTCCAGAGCTCGTCGATTTTCACAGGCAGCCCGGTCTTGATCGAACGATTGGCCGCGATCCCGGTCATAATGGACATGGCTCCGTCTATATGGGAAGCAGCGCGATTGAAACGGTCGGGCTCGGGTTTGTCGAAAATATCGCGTAGCATAACCGGATCCCCGCCGCCATGACCGCCGGTACCTTTCTGGAGCTCCACCTGATAAGGTGCGTTAAAAAGAGGATAAACGACCATCTCTACCCCGCCAAGCGCACCTTCATTCTCCTTCGATCCTCCGGAGTTCACATACGACTTCTCCGTGATTCGGACCTCCAGACGTCCCTTGGTTCCGTTAAATACGATGATAAAACCTTCCCAAGGCATGTAGGCATTCAACGAATAATTCATGACCGTTTTATTGTTATATTTGACCATCACATTCATCGTATCTTCAATGCTGATATTGTCGCCAAATACGCTTTGATCCCGTTGATATCCGTCCTCATGTTCGGCATCGAGATACATTCGTTTCAAATGTTCGTTCCGGTCCAGATGAAGCGCAAAGGGATCGTTCTCGGCAGACTTGCTGCCATAGGCGCGTTGATAAAATTCCGTGATACCGTGGCTTTCAGCGTTTTCCTTACCATAAAACTTTAAATCGCCCATCGCAAAGACAACCTCGGGCCTGGATCCAAGCCAGAAATTCATCAGATCAAAATGATGGGTCGATTTATGAACAAGCAGCCCGCCGCTGTTGCGCTTATCCCGGTGCCATCTGCGGAAATAATCGGCCCCATGTTCTGTATTCAATAGCCATTCAAAGTTGACCGACAACACATCCCCGATTGTATCGTCCATAATCAGTTCCCGGATCTTCGTATTATGCGGTGCATACCGGTAATTGAAGGTTACGCGCAGATTTTTGCCGGTTCGCTCAATCGCCTCGATAATGGCTCTGCATTTCTCCTCATCAATCGTCATCGGTTTCTCGGAGATCACGTCACAGCCCATTTCCATCGCACGAATAATGTATTTATGGTGAGTACGGTCAATCGAGCATACGAGAACCGTATCGGGTTTGGCATCGCGGATCATTTCATCAAAATATTCAGACTTATAGGTAGCGACCGGATGATACGCGTATTTACCCCTCAACAGCTCGTTTGCGTAGTCCATTCTTGTTTGGTTGACATCACAAAAGGCGACAAGTTCAGACGTTTCTTTAAAAGTTGTGACAAGTGCACTATAGAAAAATTCAGCTCGTCCCCCTACCCCCACGATGGCATACTTCTTTTTGAGCATGATGATTCCTCCATTTACATATTTATGAAGTTATCATATAGTGAACCATAAGCTAATTTCTACGCGTTTCCTGCTATGATTGATAAGAATATTGCATATATTATCTTTTTTTTATCTAGAAGGGGATAATTTATATGATTCATGAACCAGCTGTATTTGTGGAAAAATTGAAACGCGATCAGCCGTTTAACATGGAATCGGAACATATACATGACACTTATGAAATCTATTACTTGGTGGCGGGGGAGCGGTACTACTATATCAATGACCGGATCTATGCGCTTCAGGCCGGTGACCTGGTGTTTATTCATAAAAACCAGCTGCACCGGACCACAAACAAAGGCGGGGCCGAGCATGAACGAATACTAATCAATTTCGATGATTTTTTTATACGGAATTTTAAAGGTATCGGGCTGGACGAGCTGTCATTGTTTCAAGGAGAGAGCTTTTTGCTCCGCTTGAGTGTCCATGAACAAGGGAGAATCTCGGATTTGCTATATATGATGCTGAGGGAGCAAAGCGACGGCGGGCTCATGTACAGACCTTATCTTCAAACTTTGCTGGTTCAGTTGCTTATTGTCTTGGGCCGGGTCCGGGAAGAAAAGGCCGAGTCCGTCAACCCCGAAAACAGCGATATACAGAAGCGCATATATTCGATCGTCGAATATTTGAATGCGCATTATCCCCAGGGGTTGAACCTTGACGAGCTTGCACAGCATTTTTTTATCAGCCCCACATACTTATGTCGCATTTTTAAACAGACCACGGGGTTTACCATTTTTGAATATATGAATCATATACGGGTACAGAAGGCGCAGAGCTTCTTGATTCACACCAACTGGAAAATAACAAAAATCGCGGAGGAAGCAGGCTTTGACAGCATCGCCCATTTTCAGAGGATGTTCAAACGGATTACGGGGCGCTCACCGCTACAGTACCGGAAGCAGAACAGGAGGTAAACCCGGCTATTTTTCGCTTCATGTAGTTCTTTTGCAGCGATATGATTGTTTAAATTTATGAAATACAAGTATAATAGTTCTAGAACTTATCGCAGATACAGGAAATGTTGAAGGATAAAAATACGTAAGGAGACATCATGGGAAACTACTCAATTTGCGGCGTGTGCGGAAATTTATATGAGAGAGCAAATAATAGGATGTGCCACGATTGCGACAAAATCTATCGGGACATCCGCGATATCGTCGAAGCGAAACCCCAGACGATCGTACTTGAGCTCTCCACTCAAACCGGGATCAGCGTAAGCAAGATTCTATCGTTCGTCAAGAATGGTTTTTTTACGATGAACGAAGGGACGATGAAAGCCAAGTAAGCGGAGTAGCGGCGCTGATCGGATGCTATGAATTGAATACGAACGTAACTCTGTAGAACGATGTCTCTTTGGGAGGCATCTTTTTTTGTCTGCTGTTATGTGTATTTTTTCACAAATAGTGAAAAGAATAGTAGCATCAATCAGGAAAAGAGGAACCGGCATGATCAATGTAACCAAATTGTTAACCGGATTGGATGGAGAAGGAGACCACTTACGCTATTCACTTGCGGCGGGAAAGCGGTTAAACGGAACCACCGAGGGGAAAGGTCCTGTGGTCGTCTGGAATTCGACGCGGGCTTGCAACTTGAATTGCCGGCATTGCTATGCCGATGCCTGTTCCTCCCAGGACCCTGACGAGCTGACGACACGGGAAGCAATGGATTTTATAGATGATCTGGCTGATTTCCATGTGCCTGTCCTGTTGTTCTCGGGCGGAGAGCCGCTGATGCGCAAAGATCTGTTGGAACTGATCCATTATGCTACAAGCAAAGGATTGCGTGCGGTGTTGTCGACCAACGGCACATTAATCACCCAGCGCAGAGCAAGGCAGCTTAAAGAGGCGGGGGTTAAATATGCGGGTATTAGCCTGGACGGGCTCGGCGAGAGGCATGACCGGTTTCGCGGGCGTAGCGGCTCTTTCGGCCGGGCATTAACCGCCATACGCAACTGTCAGATCGCGGGGTTGAAGGTGGGCCTGCGTTTTACAATCAGCAAGCACACTTATGAGGATCTCGGTGGGATTTTGGATTTGATTGAGCGTGAGAATATACCGAGAGCCTGCTTCTATCACCTTGTCTATTCCGGGCGGGGCAGCGTGCTGAAGGAGGCGGATGTGTCCCGTGAGCAGTCGAGACGGGCGCTCGACCAAATTATCGACAAGACGCTGGACCTTTACGGCAAAGGAAAGCAAGTGGAGCTGCTCACTGTCGATAACCATGCCGACGGGGTTTACTTGTACCAATGGATGAAGGATAAAGATCCGGAGCGGGCGGCCTCGCTACTGGAGCTGCTTCGTCGCAACGGGGGCAATCGCTCCGGAATGGCGATAGGATGTGTCGATTGGCATGGGCACGTCTACCCCGACCAATTTACCCGGGACATCGAAATCGGCAATATTCGGGAGCGGAAATTCAGCGATATGTGGAAAGAAGCTTCTCATCCGGTAATGGCGGGATTAAGGGACAGAACGTCACTCCTCAAGGGGCGGTGTAAGGACTGCGGCTGGCTCGATATTTGCAATGGCAATTTCCGGGCTAGGGCGTCCGCGGTTCGCGGCGATTTATGGGATGCGGATCCTGCTTGCTATTTGAGCGATCT
>DJTQ01000298.1:9456-14388 GCA_002439285.1 Paenibacillaceae bacterium UBA6304 | reverse complement strand
CATTTGGAAATGGCCGATTTTCGCCTAGATAACGACGCTGGTGTCCGTTACGCTCTCTACGTTTATAGCACTCACGCGAAGGGCGGACCAAGGCAGCGGAACGGCGTCCGGATGAGTCACGTAAACCGTTCGGCTCTCGCCCGGAAGCAAGTCGAAGTAGTTATCGCTGTAGCGGACGCAGCCGAGCGGGAGCTCCAGCTTGATGAATCGGGCGGCTCCCGATCCGACCGCTTTGACAGTCACACTGCCCCCTTCCTCATCCGTCCGTACTTCGAGGATGGCAGGCGGCAGAGGTATATCCTTCGGATCACGCAAGTAATACCGGTTCACGGGGGCGGTAAAGCCATCGGCGGACAGCTCGACCAGCACTTCCTCCGGCGCTGCATCCTTCAGCGCATCCGCTTCGCTAAGCGAGCCGATGCGAAGCGCAGACAGCGGGGCGACCTCCACTGGAAAGACGGCGGCGATCCAGGTGTCTGTCCCGTTTGCGTCCACATCCACGTCCACAAACGCCTTTGCCTCCAGCCTGCACACCTTGACTCGGACTTCTCCCTTCAATGTGTCCAGGCTGTCGTTGACGACCCAAATATTCAGATCTTCTCCAGGCTCATGCTCCAACGACACCAGTAACGGGTGGAAGAACGTCTTGGCATAATAGTAAGAGGCCTTTGGCAGCAGTTCATAATCGATCATTGACCAGCTTGTCCCCGGCCAGCTATCGTTCAATTGCCAGACGAGCGTCCCGCTATTGCGGTTCCGGTTTCGCCGAAAATGCTCGATCCCATACTTTAGCCCTTCAGCCTGCGTCAGCATCGAGAAGTTCATGTATTCCTCTACGTTCTGGGGAATACCTGTGTAACTCTCCATCAGCAGAATCCCTTTTTGATGATTCGTATCCTTGTTGCGATAAGCCATCTCGGGGCTGCCCCAATAGAACTCACCTTCCGGAATATACTTCTCCAACGTATAGCGGTTAGCTGAGGCATGCATCCCGAACTCACTGCTGAACAGCGCGAAGTCTTGCTTGAAGTTTTTGAACGACACGCCTTTCATACTGTAATCAAGCTGCGGTGGCTCTCCCTGCATCCTCGGATAGACGGACCCGTGCCACACCTGCCAATTATGCCGGTCTCCGGTATGGGGATCGTTCGCATCGTAACCGTCTTCGGCCCCGTAAGGCGAGGACGGCCAGTATGGCCTTGCGGGATCCAGCTCCTCCAGGACCTCGGGAATCAGCTCGTGGTATATGCTTTCCCCAAAAAAGGCACCCTTAATATCCCCGCCCGACGATTTCATATCATACAGCCAGTCAATCTCATTGTTGCCGCACCAAAGTGCCAACGAAGCCCGGTTTCGCAAACGTCGGACATTATCCTCCACTTCCCGGCGGACATTGTCCATGAAATCGCGGTTAAAGTCTGGAAATAGCGCGTTGGCGAACGCAAAGTCCTGCCATACCAGCACCCCTTGCCGATCGCATTCGTCGTAAAATACTTCTTTCTCATAAATACCGCCCGCCCAGACGCGCAGCATATTCATCCGGCCTTCCACGGCGAGTTCGATCAACTCCCGGTATCTCGAATCCGGAATAGCGCCGATGAGGTGATCGGCTGGGATCCAGTTCGCCCCTTTAACGTATATCCGAACACCGTTCAGGACGAAAGCAAACAAGCGCTCACCCTCTGGATCCTCCAGCACCAAATCAAGAGTTCTGATGCCAAATGGTTGTTCATACCGGTCCAACACCAGGCCATCCTCAGACCGCAGTACCACTTCTAAAGTGTACAAATAGGGCTCGCCAAGGTCATGCGTCCACCAGAGACGAGGTTCTTCCACACCCAATTCCGCAGCAACCGTGATTTTCCGTCCTCGGCTTCCCGGTCCGTAAACTTTTTTCAGGGAGCCAAGAGGGGCGATTTGCATTACAGCCGTTGAACATACAGCACTCGGTTCTACAGCTCTCTGTTCTACAGCACTCGGTTCCACAGCATCCGAACTTACAGCATTCGGTTCTGCAGCACTCGCTGCTGCCGAGTCCGTCACCAACTGTCCCCCGGCTTTCAACAACCGAATCTCTACTTCCATTGGAAGATCGGTGCGATAAGCCGTGACCTCCGCTTGGACCGACACCTTCGCCTGGGCTGAATCGGCCGTTACCGTATAGGCATAGACGCCTTCCAGTTTTGCGGAGCGCCGCCGTTCCAGCCGGACCTTGCCCCAAATGCCGACCGTAACCATCCGGGGGCCCCAGTCCCAGCCGAAGTTCATCGCGGCTTTACGCAGCCACGGTCTTTCTTTTGTATAAGAGGACCATTCGAATAGCTCTTTGTCACGGTTGTGGAGATACAGCGGATCGAATTTCACGGCCAGCGAATTCCACCCCGGCCGAACGATTCTCGTAACATCAAAGGAATGAGCCATAAGCATATTCTTGGTTGCTCCAACCTCATGTCCATTGACATAGATAGTTGCAAACGTATCAAGTCCTTCAAAAGTAAGCTCAAACCGTTCGCTCCCCTCTACGTTGGGAGAAGCCTCTATTGTAAACCCCGTACGGTACCACCATTCCTTGCGCTCTATCCAACGGGACTTGGCGTCATTGTGACCCGTATACGGGTCGTCGATGATCTTTCTGGCGATCAATGTGGAATGCACATCCCCCGGGACCGATGCCGTAATCCAGAACCGGTCGTCCAAACCGTGGGCGGCAAGCTCCAGCGGAGGTCTCTCTCCCGGTTCAAAATGCTGTATTTTCCATGGCCCTGTAAGCTCCATCATTAATCTCCCCTTTGCCTCTTCTTCACATCGTACTTGTTTCCAGGCCGTTCCCCGATATTACGCCGCCGCTAATATCTTCACCACTGCCAGGCAAGACTCCCTCCCGATATTCGCTGGGTGTTTTGCCCGTATGCTTCTTAAACAGTCGGCTAAAATACTTCACATCCTCATACCCTACCATCAGGGCTACTTCGCTGACCTTCGCCGGAGTCACTGTCAGAAGTTGAATCGCCTTTCGTATTCTCATCCCGGTCACGAAGTCGCCAAAGGTATTGCCGGTCTCTTTCTTAAACAGCTCGCTCAAATGGCCGGGATGAAGATGCACATGGCCGGCAACCTGCTGCAGACTCAGCTCCGGGGCCGGGCAGGATTCGATAAATGCTTTTGCCCGTTCGACATGGGATCGCTGACCTTCGCCCAGCCGGCTGTGATAAATCGTCATCATATCGTGCAAATGCCGGAACAGTTCTTCTCTCATTCCGGCCGCCTCATTCTCGTCCGCATTCCATGGCTCCATCCGGTATTCCTCTTCCCGCCCGATGACGCTCAGCGTCCGGGCCAACCAGCGGTGGGCGGCGAGCACGGCCGAATGAATACAGGCCATATATGATTCCACCGTGCATTCCGGGTCGCTGATCAGCCCGTCGATCAAACTTCCCGTCCATGCCCGCAGACCAATGGCATCCCGATCCAGAAGCAAAGAACCAAGCCGCGTTTCTTCATCTTGAGTTAGTACCGTTCTGCCGCCCCTTCGGCTTCCAATCCCGTCATAGTCCAGAATTTTCGCGGGAATCAAGGCATGATAGCGGAACGCCGCCACGGCGGTGGAATAACTGTAATGCAGCCTCCGGGGGGTATCGGCGAGTTCTCCAACGGACAACCGCAGCCTGCATTTCAACTGGCGTTCGACCCAATCGACCGCATTGCCGAGCCGCCCCAGCCGCCGCTGATGGTCTCGCTCTGTCGGTAATACGCAAATCAGGCACTCCCGCTGCATAAGGATCGACGCTTCCAGCAGCAGATCCTCCAGCATATTTTGCACGGCAAACAAGAGCAAGGATGGCGAGGAACCCGAGTTCCCCCATCCCTCAGCCTCTACTACGGCAACCTGCCATACTTCATCCCCGGCTTTGCCGAACTCGTCTTCGGATCGCAAAAACGCGGGAACCTCAGCACTATCCAGGGCGACGTCTCCCTCGATAACCCATTGAAGAAATTGCCTCCGTTCTCCTTCCTTCCAAAGCCGCTCGGTCCTGGTTTCTTTTTCCCAGCGCTCGATCAACCTGCGCTTCGCCTGAATAACCGCTTTCATGATTTCTTCGGGCTTGCTCGTCTTCAGCAAATAATCGCCGACCCCTTGGCGGAGCGCCTGTTGGGCATAAGCAAAATCTCCGTACCCCGACAGAATAATGACCTCAAGACCGGGCAATATCCCGCAAGCTTCCTCGGCCAGCTGCAACCCCGTCTTCCCCTTCATCCGAATGTCCGTCAGTAAGATTTGGGGCTTTTCATCCAAAATTCGGGCCATCGCCTCCTCGGCGGAAGCGGCCGGAGTCAGCAGCGTAATCCCGAGCTCCTTCCAAGAGATCACACTGGCCAGACCCGTACGTATAATCGGTTCATCGTCCACGATCATCAGTTTCATGATGCCGAATCCTCCCTGAGCGGAATTGAAAAGGCAATTCGTGTTCCGGCTCCTTCCCGGCTGTCCACTTCCAATCGGGAAGCGGGTCCGTAGTGGAGCAGCAATCGTTCATTGACATTCCGGAGCCCATACCCGCTCCCTGAGGATGCCTCGCTCCTATTCTCTTCCTCCGTCTGCATAGGCAGTCCAGGCTGTTCCTGTTCCTCCATCAGAAGCCGGATCTCCTGCAGTCTTCGCGGCGTCATTCCGGCCCCATCATCCAGCACGGTAACTGCCATGCGCTCTTGCTGCGGCTGAAGGAGTATCGTGATCGTGCCAGAGCTGCCCTTTTTCTGAATTCCATGAATCAAGGCATTCTCGACGAGCGGCTGCAGCAACAGCTTTAGCATGATCTTGTCAGGCAAGCTCGGGTCCACGATATAATCGACGGTAAACTCCTCAGGAAAGCGAATCGACTGCACGCGGACATAATTGCGGATATGATCCAGCTCCTGTCTCACCGGACAATA
>DJTQ01000298.1:1254-9346 GCA_002439285.1 Paenibacillaceae bacterium UBA6304 | reverse complement strand
AATATTCCTTGCCTCCGTTGAGGCTGATCCGCAAAAAATCGCTTAACCCCTCGACCATATCCGCAATCCGCTTTTCACCGGACATGAGAGCGATCCAATGGATCGAAGATAGCGTATTGTACAAAAAGTGAGGGTTCATCTGCGCCTGCAAGGCGCGCAGGTCCGCTTCCTTTTTGCGTGCCTCGCCCTGGATGACCTCTTGCTTAAGCCTTTCAATATGCGCGCCCAGCAAGTTATAGCTTTGACCCAGCCGGCCGATCTCATCGTCCCGTACGGCGGGAAAACGCGGCAGCGGGCGGTCCGGATCAATCCGGGACAAGTGGCGGGTCAACACGCCGAGCGGCCGGGTGATCCGGCGGACCGTGAACCAGACGAGCACCGCGCTCATCAGCGCCGCTACGCCGACTGCTGCGGCGGTCAGGCCCAAAATGTACCGGTTCTCCGAGCGGTACTGCTCGTAGGGAACCGTCCCGATAAGCAGCCAGTTCGTGATCGGTTCGCGGCGGTAGAGAACGGTAACTTTGCTGTCCTCTTCTCCATAGACAGCGCTTCCGAAGCTTCCCTCCGGAATAAGCGGAAGCAGTCCCGGAGAGAACTGCTCCAACGGATAACCTAGCCGGGTTTTGTCCGCGGAGGACAACAGCAGCCCTTGCGAGCTGATCAACTCCACCGTCCCTTTGTTCTGCCCGAAATCGGGATGCCTCCAGTTCCGGGACAACTCCTCCTCGTCCAGGCTGATCGCCAGCCAGCCCAAGTGCTGAAAATTGTATACGCTGCGGATCGGGCGGACGAGAGTAATGACGTTCTGCACTCCGTCATAGTTCTGAACCTGGTAGACGCCGGACCAGGTCTTCCCTCCTCCCGCCGCTATTTCCGCCGGGGCGGGAAGACCATCATCCGCCCAGGCCGCAGTGGATAGCGCGGGGCCGAACCGGTCCGGATAAATGGCGATGTTGGCGATATAAGACTTCGATGCGGCCAAATTCGTCATTCGTCCGACGATGGCGGCCCGGGTGGTCTCGTTGTCCTCTTTTTCGGTCAAATAGGACTGAATATCCCGCTCTCCGATCAGGAACACGGATAACGTCTCGGCATCGCCGAGCATAAACCGGAGGTTCGCTTCGATTTGCTCCAGCATGTCGCTGCCGGTCAGCTTAGTTTTCTCTTCCGTCACCTTGGAGGAAGTCAGAAATGCAAACAGCCCCAGTGCGAGCAGCGGTACGATCACTGATCCGGCAATGACGACCGACAGCCTCCGTTGCAACGAAGTAGCCAGCCAGCTCCGCAATTTGAACCCCCCTCTATCCGAGAATCCCGCCCCGTCGCTATTGCGGTTTACCCTTTGACCGCGCCCGCTGTCATGCCTTTCATCATCTGCTCCTGGAACAGAAGATACAGCACGATCGTCGGAACGACGGACATCGTCATCGCCGCCAGCGTCAACCCGAAATCCGTCTGATATCCGTCGGCGAAATTGGCAATGGCAAGGGGCAGTGTTTTTAATTCCGTTTTATTAATAAATACAAGTGCAAATGAAAAGTCGTTCCAGGCATGCAAAAAGCTCAGAATCGTCACCGTCGACAAGGCCGGCAGGGAGATGGGAAGCATGATGCGGAAAAATAACCCCCACAAGCCTGTTCCGTCAATAAAAGAGGCCTCCTCCAGTTCGCGCGGTATACCCGTAAGGTAGGCCGTAAGCACGAAGATCGCGGTGGGAAGCGCAAAGGCCGTGTAGGGCAGTACCAGTGCCCAATACGTGTTTAACAGCGACATTTGCTTCATTAATATAAATAACGGTACCAGCGTGCTGTGGATCGGAATGAGCATGCCGATAACAAAGAATACGGAGACCCAGCCTTTCCACCGAAATTGAAATCTGGCCAAAATAAATGAACAAAGTGCCGCGAGGAACAACGTCAGCGCCAGCGAGCCGATCGAGACAATCAGCGAATTACCGAACGCCGTCCCCATTCTGGAGCTGTCCCAGGCACGGAGGAAATTCCCCCCGTTCCATACGTCGGGAAGTCCGAACGGCCGGTTATAGAAGTCCGTATTCGTTTTAAATGCGCTAATGAGCAGCCAAAAGAACGGATATAACGTTAAAATACCATAGATCCCGAGAGCCGTCCAAAAAATGGATTTCCCTATTTTGCGCAAACCCACCCAGGGGCCGCTGCGGATCGGCCTTTGGATCGTTGCCATCTGCGTTTTCATTTGCGGTTCTCCCTCCCTTTAGGTCTGCTTGCTCCTTTTACGGTTTGTAAGCCACTGGCTTGTTCCGATCAGGAGCAGACTGATCAGCATAATCGTCGTTGATATGGCGCTGCCGAAGCCGTAGCGGTATGTCGTAAACGTAGAGTTGTACATATAAGTCGCAAGCAGTTCCGTCGCGTGGGCCGGCCCGCCCTTCGTCATGATGTATACCAGATCAAACGACTTCAGGCTCCCGGAGATGCAGAGAATGACCGCGACCTGAACCGTGTTTTTGATGATCGGCAAGGTAATGGCGACGAGCTTTCGCGCCCCGGATACCCCGTCTATTTTCGCCGCGTCGTGGATCTCGCCGGGAATGTTCTGCAGAGCCGACATGAAGATAATGAGATACAGCCCGACATAACTCCAAATAAGCGGAGGAAGCAGCGAGTAAATCGCAATATCCCGGTCGGAGAGCCAATCGAGCTTCCAACTGGAGAGGCCGAGTGAATCGAGCAGAAAATTAAGAATCCCGATTTGCGGGTGATAAAAATACTGCCAGATCATCCCGATGACGACCGTGGACAGCACCATTGGCAGAAATACGGCCGAGCGCAAAAAGCGCTGGAGCCAATTGCTTTTATGAAGCAGCACCGCCAGCGCAAGGGCCAGCGGAACTTGACCGAACACGGAGGCGAGGACGAAGATGACGTTATTTTTGAGCGCCCGCCAAAACACGGGATCGCGCAAAATTTCCGCATAATTGTCCAAGCCGATATACTTGGCCTCTCCGATGCCGGACCAATTAAAAAAACCGTAATACGCCGACCAAATCACGGGAACGAAAACAAACAACGTATATAGAAGGACGGCTGGCGCCAGGCCCGTCAGGATGAAGCGCCTGCTGCGCAGTGCATTCATGAGGTCTCACCCTTTCTAGGTAAAATAAAGCCCCTCCCCCTAACGGGAAGGGGCTTCTCGGATTCAATTCGCGACGGCCGACGCTTGCGCGTCCTGGATCTTTTTGGCGATATCCTCTGCCTTTCCTCCGGTCAGCAGCTCCTGAAGTCCGTTGTTGACTACCTCTACGGTTGCCGAACCCAGCTTGGAATCGTAGACCGGGGTGATTTTAACGTGCTGCATTAACTCGTAAAGTTCCACAAACAGCGGATGCGCCTTGTCTTTGTCCAGATCAAGTTTATAGCTGACAAGTGTGCTGCTGTTTAGAGTCGCCTGCTGCCCCTCCGGTCCGGCCATTTCATAAAACAGCTTCATGGCGGCTTCCTTCTTGCTGCCGGTCAGCTTTTTGCTCACGCCGAGACCTGTGCCCACAACCCCTGCCGTCGTTTCCGGATCGCCCTTACCGCCTTCAATCGCCGGAAGGATGGTAATGTGGGTTTGATCCAGCACTTCCGGCGGCGCGTTGTTCACGAGATTGGCCAGCGCCCAGCCTCCGTTGATGACCATCGCCGCTTTACCCTGGAAGTACAACTGCATCATTTGGGTCTCATCTATACTGTTGAAGCCGTCCTGGAACGCTCCTTTTTCACCGAGCTCTTGGAGTTTCTTGAGCGCTTCGATGAATTCGGGATCGGTAAACTTCGCTCCATCCTGATCCACCGCCTTCAGGAACCAGTCCGTACCCGTAATGCGGTCCGCCAGCGTACTGAAAATCGTGGACTGTGCCACCCAGTTCGTCTTGTTACCCAGAACGATCGGGATGATTCCCTTGTCCTTAAACGTCTGAACTGCCGTCTCCATCTCGGCCCAAGTCTCAGGCACTTTGACATTGTGCTCCTTAAAAAGAGCGTCATTGTAGTAAATAAATGAGCTTGGCGCCAGATTCATCGGCACGGAGTAAATTTTGCCGTCTACCGTGTAGCCGTCCAGTGCATTTGGAATGAAGTTGTTCTTCCATTCAGAATTTGCGTTCAGCTCCTCATCAATCGGCTGGAGCAGATTGCCCTTGACGAACTCCTTCGTCATCGCGTCCGGCCACATCACGAATAAATCCGGCATTTCGTCCGCCGCTGCCACAGTCCGCAGCCGCGTCCGCAGTCCGTCTGTCGGCAGACCCTCGTCGATCACTTCGATATCCGGATTCTTTGTCCGGAAATCCTCGATGATTTTGCGCATCGCCACCGCCTTCGCGTCTTGCCCTGTCCAGTTATGCCAGATCGTAATGCTGACCTTTTCCGTTTTATCCCCGTTCCCGGAGGTCTCATTCCCGCCGCAGCCCGCCAGCAGTAACGCCAGCATCGCTGCCATAACCATAAACGCTAACCCCTTAAACGCAATCCCCTTCTTCATCTTCCGGCAACTCCTTCCGTGTGATTAAACTCATTGTAGGATAACTCCCGGGCTTCGATAAGGGGACGATCGGCGGATCGGGGGGTGAAAAATATCGGCTCCTTCCCAGAGGCCAAGTCCTGCTACTATGGCAAAGGTTGGCGACAGCAACATCTGTAAGGGCCATAAAAAAAAGGCCTTGCCTATTGGCAAGGTCCCTTTTTTTAACCAATCAGAGTGACTAACGGACATGGGAGCCGTTATTCGCCCCGTTTTCCGCCATTCCGGATTCTAACGGTCACAGCGGCCCTTATTCGGTATAGAAAACAGTTAATCATGACGTTTCGGGCCGAATAAGGGCCATGGTGTCCGTTACATTTGGAAATGGCCGATTTTCTTCTTAATAACGGCCCTGGTGTCCGTTACGACGTTCCCCCGGCTTTCATGCTCCCTTGAGGCTAGCGTGGCGATCCTTCAAAGGGCTATCCTTTTCTTCTGACCGGGATCCAAACCTCGCTCTTGGAATCCACTTGCCGTTCGTCCAACCAGTAATATTTTTCGATGCACGGCCCTTCTACCTGTTCAAAATTCGCTGACGGGAACCATTCGGCATAAATGCGACGCCATACCTCCTGAATTCCTGTTCCGATTTCAATGTCTTCTGTGATCGCCTCAAAACCCTCAAATACCGCATACATTTGCTGCGGCGGAAGCTCCAAAACATTCAGACCGGCTGGAACTTCGCAATCATCGGGCAACTCACAGCCCATTAAGTAACGTTTGCCTCCGTCTTCGCCGAAATCGTAATGGTATCCAAAAAGCAGCGAACCCGCTTCCCTGCCGGCAGCCTCATTGATCGCGTCATGCGTGCCATCCTTCCAGATTTGCTCCACAAACCTCGGTACCTCGTCATTAGGATCGCTTTGGACGATAACCTCCTTGCCGATGACGGTATGACCCTTTTCCTCCACAATGCGATAGTTCATTTCCGTTACCCCTCTAATTTGAATTTGAAAAGAGAGCGGCGGAAACGACTTCAGCTTCACGTCTTTCTTCCTGGCTTTGGACGGTGATACGCCATGCAACCGGATAAATGCCTTGGTAAACGCCTCCGGGCTGTCATAGCCATATTTCAGCGCGATATCGATCACCTTGCAGCAACCTCCGGCCAACTCCTCCGCAGCTAAGGTCAGCCGCCGGTTACGGATGTACTCGGTTACGGTAAAGCCGGTCAGGGCATGGAACATCCGCTGAAAGTGATATTTCGAGGACAGCGCCGCCTTAGCCACATCGTCGATCAAGATTTCCGATTTCAAATGCGCCTCGATATAATCGATGGCATCGCGCAGCATCCTCAACATTTCCATTCGCCTCATCTCCTTTCAAACCCAGTGTACCGGGGAATGAACATCTCTTCCTGTCCGCGGATGCGCGATTTTGTCCGAACCCGTCGACAATGAAGATAATAAACTGCGCTCTTCAAAATTAGCGATGCCCTGTACCGCCTAACTCCTGCTGCAAAAAGGAATAGATTTTGGCGACCGCCTGGGTCAAGGGGGCTTCCGGGCCTCTGCTTAATAGACCGATGCTCATGTCGATCGGCACATCCATGGAACGTGCCACGGTTCCGGCTGGAATCGGATTTAGCCCGATTTCCGGGACGAGCGCGATGCCGAGACCGGCCTCAACATAATACTGGAGTGCCGTCATACCGCCAATTTCCATCGTATCCAGCGGAGTAATCGCCGCTTCCTTAAGCGCCATTTCCAGCTTTCTGCGGTACGGGCAAGTGACCGACGTAATAAGCAAACGATGACCTTGAAAATCCGCAGGCACAATGATCGACCGATTAGCCAGAACATGGTCCTCGGGCAGGAGAACCACAAACTTTTCATGAAACAACTGCTCGAAATATAGCCCGACTGTCAGATCGGGAGCCGAACAAAGTGCAAAATCCACCTCCCCTTTGTGAATCTTTTCGGCCAAGCCCGAGCTGCTGCCAATATCAACCGACAGTTTTATTTTTGGATACATGGCTTGAAACCGGCCTAACAATCTCGGCAAACGGTAGCTGGCCGTCGGCTCCGTCACACCGAAGCGGACATGCCCTGCATCACCAGATTGAATATCCGCCAGACTGCTTTGCAGTTGCTCCAGCCTGTTCATGATTTGCAGACTTTGCTCGTAAAACAACCGTCCTGCTTCCGTTAGTGCGATGGTTTTGCCTCGTTCGAGCAGTTCCACGCCCAGTTCGGTTTCAAGCCTCTGCATCTGCATCGTGACCGTGGATTGCGCATAGTTCATTTCTTCGGCAGCCCGTATAAAGCTTCCATATTTTACAATCAAGTGAAAGGTCTTCAAGTTTTTCATATCCATGCTTCGCTCACCGAGTTTCTAATTCAATATTTTTGAACAAATCAATCATTTAATTCAATTATACAAATAACAGAAGCGAAGATAAAATACGTTGTATCACACCAATCACAGGGAGGTTTAACCATGAACCTGAACAATAATGTAGCTCTCGTCACCGGGGGCGGAACGGGCATCGGGCGGGCGATCAGTTTGGCGTTAGCTGAACGAGGCGCTATCGTAGGGGTTAATTACTCCCACTCAAAGGACGAGGCAGAAGCCACGGTTCAAGAGATTACCGGCCTCGGAGGCCGGGCCGTCGCCATCCAGGCTAATGTTGCCAACGAGGCGGAAGTCCGGCATATGACCGATCAATTGGCCGCGCAATTCGGCTCGATCGATTTGCTGGTGAATAACGCCGGAATTACGAAGCACATTCCGCTGGATAATCTGGAGGCGGCTAATGAGGCCGTATGGGATGAACTGTACGCGGTGAACGTGAAGGGGATGTTTTTCTGCGCGCGGGCGGTGTCCTCCTGGATGAAGAAAAATAAGACCGGAGCCATCGTCAACCTTGGCAGCATAGCGGGCCAAACCGGCTCGGGCTCCTCGCTTCCCTATGCCGTATCCAAAGCCGCAGTTCACGGCTTGACGAAATCGTTGGCCCGGGCATTGGCCCCCGACATCCGGGTCAACTGTATCGTCCCCGGAGCGGTGGCCACCCGGTGGTGGGAAGGCAAAGAGGAACAGATGTGTCAGCTTGCCCCGCGGCTGCTCCTTCAGCGCATCGCCGCCCCCGAAGACATCGCCCGCATGGTATGCGCAGCCCTGGAGCAAGAGGCGATGACCGGCCAAATCATCACCGTGGACAGTGGCCAAACTTTGTAGAGGTTAGCAGTTAGGTAGTTAGGCAATTACAATTACAATTACAATTACAATTACAATTACAATTACAATTACAACCACCAACCTCCGGCCTAAAACCTCTAACCTGCGGTCTTTAACTTGTGAACCCTAACCTCCGGTCTTCAACCTATCTTTGTGAGGGGAAGTTGTCCGTAACGAACTAAATTACCTGGATTTCCTCCAGCTAATTTCTTGCTCGCCTGGATTATTTCGAAATTAACTGTAAAACCTCCAGCTATTCCGGCGGTTTTCAGCACATAAGGCCAATCACCACAGAATTAACTGGAGGTTTTCCATTTAAATATGTTTTTCAACGTATTGCACTAAAATTACCTGTAGGTTATCCAGTTAA
>DJTQ01000298.1:814-1065 GCA_002439285.1 Paenibacillaceae bacterium UBA6304 | reverse complement strand
ACCTGTAGGTTATCCAGTTAATGTTCACCCATTTCCACATTTGCACCTTCCTGGGTAACCTCTTCTTGCTTGCTACTTTGCTTCTTAATCTTCTCGAACACCCGGCTACTTTGCTTCTTAGTGTGTTACCGAGTACCTGCGTGCTAATTTGTCTCTTAGTGTGTTCTCGAGCACCCGTGCTACGTACGCCTATTACTATGTTGCGGCATACAGCCTTTGCACCTCAGCCTACGTGTCCATGCTAATGTCAT
>DJTQ01000298.1:0-686 GCA_002439285.1 Paenibacillaceae bacterium UBA6304 | reverse complement strand
CCAGGCTTCGTCCCGGTGGCCGATCATCCAGAAGAGAGCCCGGCGGCGCTCAAGTACGACGCTTTCGCTCAAACCGGCCGGGGCTTCTTCGCCTTTAATTCGCGCATTGACGCACGCCCAGTGGAGGCGGTAGATTTTATCCGCTTCATCCACAATATTCTCCGGACGCCGCATTGCCGTTTTATCCAAAAACTCGGCGAAGGAATCGCAGCTGGACACCACGTTAATCGCATATTCGCAATCACAAGTTTCATCCGGAAAATCCAGCTCTTCCAGCAGGCCAAGCGCCCACAACAGCCCCCAATAGGCTTCGTATTGCCAGACCAGATTGATGGCGTCCCGACGATCCGGCTCAGGTTGCTCCAACAGATCACGTTCAAATTCGGTCAACTCATCCGCTACTACGAATTTGTCCAGCATATTCATCACGAACGCCTTGGATTCCTGCAAATCTTCCTCTCCTTGATTCACGTCGCACGCATATTGAATGACGATCAGCAAGGCGACCGCTCTGCGAGCGATTTGCTCCTGCGACTTCACGGCCAACTCCTCAAGAGGAGGAAGCTCCGGCAAAGTTTCCAGATAGGGAACTCCCCGCTCCATCAGGTATTCAATACTTCTCTGTTTTCTTTGCCCGCCCTCGGCAGAGAATTGGTCTTCTCCCCGGATCTTTCTCGTGCAAGCAT
>DJTQ01000297.1 GCA_002439285.1 Paenibacillaceae bacterium UBA6304 | reverse complement strand
AGCGTTACCCTGCTTATGAAGAATGGAGAATTGCCGGATTCGGGAAGTATATTTCTCAAACCGATTTCTTCTCCATCTACCAGTGGCTTTCAGGGAGCGCCGTCCGCATATCCTTCGCCCTGTTTACAGCCGTTGAATTATGGAATATTCAAAGACCTAAGATCCGTTTTGTTCTGCTGTCCGCCATGGCGCTCGCCTTGATTCCTCTGGGGAATTATGTGTTCAATGACGTTCAGTTTCAATATTTAATAATTCATTATATTTTCCCGGGAAATTTAATTTTGATGGGCAGTTTTACTGTACTGCTTACCATTGCAGCTCTTGCTGCCCGGCGTAAGAAAGGAGACACCGTTCATGAGTCATGACCGCATTTCCACCGGCATTTCCGCCGATCTTTCACCCGAAAGCCAAACCATCACCGAGAAGACGCTCAAGCAATTTTTTCAGGTCTCAGCGGATGTAGTGCTACATCGATTTAATGCTGGAGGATCCGGGGAAGATGAACAGCCGGTCTTACTTGTATTTTCCGAAGGCATGATTGATCCCAAGCAATTGAATCAGCTCGTGCTTCCCCGTCTTGCCGCAATTTGCAAAGATCATTCAGAGATTACGGACAAAGAAATTGAGACAAATAGTCACTTGCCATTAAGTTTGATGCAGGTAAATAGCTTGCAGGATATCGCTTATGAAGTATTTAGCGGAAAGCTGATCATCATTTTTGAAAAGCTTCAGTTCTGCTATAGCCTGGATATTTCCAATCCCCCTGCCCGTTCTCCCGAAGAACCGTTGACAGAAGCATCAATCAAAGGCCCGCGCGACGGCTTTACGGAGGAACTAACAACCAATATGGCCCTCCTCCGCAAACGGCTTCGGACTCATTCCCTTCATATCGAGCAGTTTGTAAAAGGTCAGCGTGGTGAAACTCGTCTCGCCCTCTTTTACATTGAAGACATCATTAATTCAGACATCAAGGAGGAAATTCGCAGCAGGCTGGACGGGATTCGTACGGACGCCATTATCGGTACTTCGTTTATCGAAGCCATCATTTCCGGTAAAAAAGGCCATGCCCTCTTCCCTTTGACTGACTATACGGGACGGCCCGACTATGTAGCCGATTGTTTGCTTTCCGGCAAATTCGCGGTAATGGTGGACGGATCGCCCATGGCTATTATCGCCCCGGTCACGCTGATGAATCAGCTCATTTCCCCGGAAGATGCCAATACCGCTTATTTTATCGTGTCATTACAAAAAATACTGCGTATATTCGGTCTGCTCATCGCCTTCTTCCTGCCCGGCTTCTATATTGCGCTCACGACCTTCAATCTAGAGCAGATTCCTCTGCCGTTGTTAGCGACGATCAGCAACTCCAGACAGGGGCTGCCGTTCCCGATTCCGCTTGAAACTTTTATCATGCTGTTCCTGTTTGAAATCTTCAACGAGGCGGGACGACGGCTGCCCAAAGCGTTAGGCCAGACGGTCACCGTGGTTGGGGGCTTGATCATTGGCGATGCGGCCATCCGGGCGGGCATTACCTCACCGACGATTATCGTCAGCGTAGCGATTACAATCGTCGCCGCCTCCACACTGGTGAACCAAACACTTAGCGGAGCGGCCTCCCAGTTCCGTTTGTTGGTTCTGGTTTTGTCTTCTTTACTAGGCATGTTCGGCTTTATGATCGGCGTGTTCGGGATATTGCTCTATGTTTCATCATTGGAGACCTACGGAGTTCCGTATCTTTCGCCTATCTCTCCATTTTACAAGCAGGACTTCCTTGTCTCCGTCATGAAGAAGCCTGCAGATTCCGAAGTGCAAAGGCCCAAATTCTTGCGGACGAAAGACAAGAGAGGCAGGGGGAATCATTCTTGAAGATATGGCCGGCACTGTTATCGATCGTCTTGCTGCTTACTGGCTGCTGGGACGTCAAAGAAGTTCAAAGCGTCAACTTTGTCACCGCGCTTGGCGTGGATTATGTAAAGGATCATTACGTAATTTATGCCCAGATGCTGGACTTTACGGAAATATCCAAACAGGATAGTCCTTCCAGCACGGGAGAAGCAAAAATATGGATCGGTAAAGCAGAGGGAAAAACGATGGCGGAAGCTTTTAACAATCTTTATCCCGCTTCCCAGCAACGTACCCTTTGGACACATGTAAAAACGATCGTATTCTCAAAGTCTTTGCTGGAAGACCATTTGCCGGATACGATTGCCAGTCTGTTACGCTCCCGAGACTTGCGTTATACACCGTGGGTGTTTGGAACGGACCAGCAAATCGACAAACTGCTATCCAGCATATCGCTGCTGAACCACTCTGTCATGAACTCGGAACTCATGGATCCGATGGAAGTTTATAGGCAGTACTCCGCCGTCGAACCAGTCCAGATGATCAAACTCGTCAACGGCGTGAACGAGCCTGCGGCGCGGGTGCTTCTTCCATCGGTAACTTCTACGAATGCCGTATGGCAAGACAAGATGGAGCCAATCAGCCTCGTTAAACTCAATGGGGCTTACTTGATTTCCGGGGGAAAGAATCGGGGCTTTGTGGATTCCAGAAGCATGGGTGGAATCAAATACGTCGCCTTTAAAAAAATGTTCAAATATCCACTGACCCTGAACATGCCTGACGGCAGTCTCGTCGTCGTGAACGTAGTGAACTCCAAGTCAAAAACCAATTTATCGATTAAATCCGGCGTTCCGGCAGCCCATATGAAAGTGAAGGCGAGAATTCACGTCGTAGAGGTAGCTCCTTCGAGTAAGGCTACTGCCAAAAAAATCAAGGAATTAGCCAAAGCTGCGATCGAGCAAGAAATACGTACTACGTTTGCGACGGCCCAGCAGCAAAATCTGGATGTGTTCGGATTGGAAAAAAAGCTTTACCGGAGTCATAACTCCCGATGGAAACAACTCCATGCAAGCTCTCAAGAGTCCATGATCTCCAAGCTCGCTCTCGATAAGGTAGAGGTCAACATAAAAGTCGTCCACTCCACTTCGTATAAATTGCCCAATGAATAAGAAAGACCCGGTCGTCCTGCACCGGGTCCTCTTGTATGCAATTATTCCGCCAAACCGTTCTTATAGGCATAAATCGCAGCCTGCGTACGATCATCCACACCAAGCTTGGCAAGAATGTTCGTAACGTGGAACTTCACCGTCTTGATCCCGATAATCAGATCGTCGGCGATATCCTGATTTGATTTCCCCTGCGCCAATAACCGAAGCACATCCATTTCCCGTTCAGTGAGGTCTTCGTGGGCAGGGGTTTCCGGTTTCGGCTGACGGAACCGGTTCATCATTTTGGAAGCAACCTGGGATTCCAGTACGGACTGGCCTCTAGCCGCGGCACGGATCGCTTCCGCGATTTCGGAAGCGCGGGAGGTTTTGAGCAGATAACTGAACGCCCCTGCCTCGATGACCGGATACATCTTCTCATCGTCGAGATAGCTGGTCAGAACAATCACCTTACAGTCCGGGTAGAGCGCAAGCAACTGTCGCGTCGTCTCGATGCCGTCCATCCCTTCCATGACCAAATCCATCAATACGACATCAGGCTTATACTCTTGAGCCAGCCGGATTCCCTCTTCCCCGCTACTGGCCTCGCCGACAACCTCGATGCCATCCTCGGTACCCAGCACGGCTGCCAAGCCGATTCGTACCATCTCATGATCGTCAACCAACAGCACTTTAATCAACTTGTCCATTTCCATCTCCATGAAGATCGTCCCCCCCGATTTCCTCATTCAATAACGGTATCGTAATTTCAATGCGCGTCCCCTTGCCAGGGGCCGTAATAAATTGGATCGAACCGCCGATCTCCCGCACTCTTTCCTGCATTGTCGATAAGCCATAAGAGGCTTGCTTCTTATCATCAAGTTGAAAACCTATTCCGTTATCGCGAAGCGTGACTTTAACCGCCGTATCTCCCTTCCGGTGAATCCGGATCTCCATCTTGTCGGCTTTGGCATGACGCAGCGTATTGGACATCGCTTCTTGAATAATTCGAAACAAATGATTTTCGATTCCTTTACTCAGACTAAGCTCCTCATCCATTTCGAGCGTCAGGTCCATCGGCACCTTGGTTTTGAGCTCTTTGACAAGTTCACGCAGACCTTGCGACAACTCCTTCCCCTCCAGATAGACGGGCCGCAAATGCAGCAGTAGCGCTCTCATTTCGGATTGGGCCACAGAGGCCATTTCTTCAATCAGCTCGACCTGGCGTTGGGCCTTGTCAAAGTCTTTGTCCAGCGTTCGCCTTACGGCCGTAGCCGTCATGGAAATCGCGAATAACTGCTGGGATACCGCATCATGAAGCTCGCGGGCAAGCCGTTGCCGTTCCTCCACGATCGCCGATACCCGGGCCTGCTCCGCAAGCTGTGCGTTATGTGTGGAGAGTCGCTGCAGCGAGCTCACCTGTTCTTCCCAACGCTTGCCGATCCGCTCCAGTTGTTCACCGAGCCCCCCGATCTCATCAACGCCAAGCTTCGGCACCGTACCGGTCTGGTTACCTTTTTCCCATTGAAGCAAGGCATTCCGCAGCAGATCAATCTTCCGCTTCTGACGATACCCCTGAAAGAAGCCGAATGCCGCTCCCACGCTGAGCAGCAGCGTCAGCAACGTCAATCCGGCCTGAATTCCCGTTTTCCAGTTGGTTGACGGTTTAAAATACCCATATGTATAAAGAACGTAAACAATAACGGCCAGTAAGATAAAACACAGGAGAATCCCCTCCCGCATACTTCGGGAAACCATATTCCCAGCTTTTCTATTCTTCATGCGGAGCGATCCTCCCGTCTCAAATTAATCGTATATCTACATCCCCCACCAAATAGGAGATGATAATTTTCACCTTTTGCTCACGCGCTTCATAATTCGGCGATTTCCAATATAACCGATTCAGCATACCGGTTTCCCGGTTTTGGCCGAACTCGATTTGCCCGAACAGGACAAACGCTTCAATTTCGACTCCATAATCCTCGGAAACGGCCAGATCAATGTCGCCCACGATTCCCTGAAACATAAGGATGTTGTTTGCGCCCTCCGTAATGGCGAGCGACATATCTATGTCAATCTCTCCTAAGATATGCCACATACTTGTATTTCTCAATGTCCAAGGATCGCGATCCCAGTGAATGCTAGAAGTGATTCCTTGCTTTTGCATATAGTTGCCCTGAGGCTGTGTTTTCCGGATTTTCGCATAATATAAACCTAACGAGACCATAAGAATCGCGACGACAAGCATAAAATGATCCAGCAGAATCATTCCTCCGCCTACCGCCAATAAGATGTATCCCGTTTTGACCTCTTCCCCTTGGCGGATCTTGTAAATCCCGTATCCTATAATAAAAAGGGCGACGATGGTTAAAAAACTCAGGAATTTGCCGAAAATCATCAAAACACCAAGACCGATCAATCCGATGGCGAGGAACCTTTTCCGCTTATCCATGCCGCACCTCCTGCCGGTTTCATAAGTTGGAAAAGCCATAACGATATGGAATCCATACCGCATGGCTTTACCATGGTCTAGCATATCATATTGTCCTACAGACTGTGTAGCTGTTATTCAGCGCTTCCTTCGCGTTTTTCGGATGGACTCAGCTTAGCTTTCAGGGCTTCGAGTTGTGCATCTACTTTCAGCTGTTTTTCGGCATCGGCCGGGCTGATATAAGTCGAAGGAGCGGTTCCCCGGTAAACTGCGCCGGACACTTCCGCCTCAGCCTCCAACTGCATGATCTTTTCCTCCATCCGGTGGAATCCGAGCGAAGCGTTGCCGCTTTCGATCGAGTGCAGGGTGCTGATTTGCGACATTTGTTTTCTGGCTTTGGCCATTTGCGCACGGCTTACCAGTTCATTACGTTTGTTGCGCAGCTTGTAGAACTCATCCTTCATTTCATGGAGCTGCTGCTTCAGCTCGTTGGCTTGCGCCTCGGACTGGGTGTGCAGGTCGCTAAATTCGGCTTGTTTTTGATCGAAATGAATTTTCTCTTCCAACAGCTTGCGGGCTACTTCTTCCTGGCCGTTTCTCAGGGCGATTTCAGCTTGCGCCTCTCTTTGACCGGAAATACGAATTGCTTCGTCCAGGCGCTGTTTCATTCTGCGTTCGTTGGCCATTTGCTTGGCTACCGTTACCTCAGCGTCACGGATTTCAGCCTCCATATCGCGCAGGTATTGGTTTAGCATTACGATTGGATCCTCTACTTTATCCAGCATTTCATTAACCGATGCTTTCGTGATATCTTTAATTCTCTTGAATACTCCCATTGTTTACACTTCTCCCTTCTCATAATTGGATAGCTTTTTACGAAGCTCTTCCAGTTCCTTTTTCATAGCTTTCTTCTCGATATCTTCCATCATGGAATCCAAATTAGACGATTCGTTGGCTCCAAATCCAGAGTTTCTGGATTGGCTGCCGTATGGATTGTGATTGTTGGCGTTGAAGGAATTGCCTCCAAACGGGGGTTGCTGCGGACGAGGCGAGCCATATCCATA
>DJTQ01000221.1 GCA_002439285.1 Paenibacillaceae bacterium UBA6304 | reverse complement strand
GTCGAACATATCCTTGTTATAAAGGAGGAGCGTTACGTAAATGTTGGCGGGAATGCCGTATGTCTTCCCGTTAACGTTATAGATGCTCATTAAGTTATCCGGAATGCTGTAATCCGAAGATTTAAACCCATCCTCATTTATGATTTCGGTCAAATCCATGAGCATATCTTTGTTGTAATATTCAGCAAAACCTCCATATCCATAATGACTGGTCACATCGGGGGAATTTCCGCCGGCAATCAACGTTTGCAGTTTGCTGTCGAATTGTTCGTATGGAGCTTTCTCTACTTTGACCTTGATATTCGGATGCTGTTTTTCAAATTCGGGTATCACTTGCTCAATATAGGTGCGATCCGGGGAATCAATCGTGTAATGGGTTATAGTGACTCGCTCTTGGCCCTTGCCGCCATTGTCCGTTCCTTCTTGGTCGCCGCCAGCGAGATCGCCAGCCGATTTCCCTCCCCCGCAACCAGCCATAACAACGGAGACCAGCAAAATGAAAGCCAACAAAGATATTAATTTATTCTTTTTTTTGCTCATCATACGCATATACTTATTCCTCCTCGATTCGATTAATTTCAATAAACATGGATAACTCTTATCCTCACGACTTGAGTCCCGTAAGAACGATCCCTTCCACGAACTGCTTCTGGGCAATGGCGAACAAAGTTACGATCGGAACCATCGCCAATACCGAAGCGACCATTAACAGATGCCAAGGCGGGATCCGGAACCTCGACGACGTCAGGGAGGACATTCCAATCGGAAGCGTAAAGAGATCGGAAGAGCTTAAATAAAGCACGGGAGCAAGCAAGTCGTTCCAACTGTATATGAAAGCAAAAATAGCAACCGTCGCCAGTGCCGGTCCCGAGAGCGGGAGCGCAATCGTGTACCACATGCGAAATTCGCTGCATCCGTCGATGCGACCGGCGTCGAACAATTCCTCCGGCAGGGTGGAGAAGAATTGACGCAATAGGAAAATGTTATACGCCGATCCAAAAAAGGAAGGGACGATCAAAGGCAAAAAAGTATCAATCCAGTGCAGCTTGGAAAATAGAATGAATTGCGGAACCATGATCGCCGGATAAGGAAGCATCATCGTACTGAGCAAGAGCATGAACCAAAAACTGTTGCCTCTCCCACGGTATCTGGCGAATCCGTAAGCTGCCAAGGCCGAAGATACCAGCGTCCCCAGTACGGTTACTACCGCAATGAGCAGACTGTTCTTATACAAGGTGCCGAATTGAAGCGTGTCGAAGATCTCCATATAGTTGCCGAAGCTCCAGCTTTCAGGAAAGAAGGTAGGCGGGAACCGCAGCATTTCACGACTCGACTTCAGTGAAGTGGAAACCATAAAAAACAAGGGAAGCAACATTAGAAAGGTGGTGACGATCAGTGCGATGAAACTCGCGATTTTGACCCCGTCGGGTTTAGCGCGGCGCCGTACGGGATTGGTAAGCAGGTTACTGACGGGAGCTGTAGATGCCGGTTTCATTTACGTCCGCCTCCTTCCTGATGCACAAAGCGGTTTGAAGCTTTCATAATGATTGCGGTGAACAGCATGACCACTATCAGCAGGACCCAAGCCAATGCGGACGAATACCCGGCGCGATATTCTTTGAAGGCGCTGGTGTAGAGATTGTAAACATAGAACCAGGTTGAGTAGTTCGGACCGCCCTGAGTCATGACGAACGCTTGAGTAAATACCTGGAATGAATCGATGATCCCCATAATCAATTGGAAGAGCAGAACCGGAGAAATCATCGGCAGCACGACGTGAATAAAGGTTTTGAATCGTCCCGCCCCATCCAGTTTGGCCGCTTCTACCAGACTCGCAGGCACTCCTTGTAGCCCGGCAAGGAACAGGATCATTCCGGAGCCCGCCGTCCAAAAGGTCATAATAATTAAGGCATACAGGGCGGTATCCGGATCCATCAGCCAAGCGGGTCCATGAATTCCGAACCAGGACAAAATGTAGTTGAACAGTCCGATCTGAGGATTAAAGATCCAATACCATAACAGCGACATGGCAACCCCCGACACCATGCTCGGAAAATACATAGCCGTTCTAAAAAATCCCCGCATCGGAATCTTTTGATTCAACAGCAGAGCAAATCCGAGCGCCAGCAACAACTGTAACGGCACGCTAATAAACGTAAACTTTAGAGTAACTGTGACGGATTTCCAAAACAGTTCGTCATGAAACATTTCGTTGTAGTTGGCCAAGCCAACAAACTTCGGTGCATGAATGATGTCGTAATTCGTGAAGCTGTAATAGAGCGAAGACAAGATAGGATATAAGGCGAGTAACAGGAAGCCGATTAGCCATGGTGAAATGAATAAGTACATATAAAACGTTTGCCGACGACTCTCTCGATGAGTCACTGATGCAACAACCCCCTCTAAATTAAAGCGCTTAAACTTTTGTTCAAAAAAATAACCTGAACATCATTTGAATGGACAAGAAAGTTAAAGCGGTTTAACTTTTATTGTTTTCTCTCATAGCATAAAAGATACTTTCCAAACAATCAACCCCTTTTTCAAAAAAATGTAATCGCTTCCTTGCATAAATAAAAACAAGGCATGGAATCAATCTCATTCCATGCCTTGCCTTGCATTATTTCGATTTATCCGTGGTTCCTCTTCGGGGTTTATCGCCCGGATTTTTGGCGTTTTTGGCCTGTTTGATCAGCCCTTCAACCTCTTCCTTGGTTAAATGGCGGTATAGCCCTCTTTTCAAGTTGCCGAGATACAGATCGCCGAAGGAAATCCGCTTCAATTTGGTGACGGGATGTTGGATCGCCTCAAACATTCTGCGTACTTGACGGTTTCTCCCCTCATAAATCGTGATCGAGATCGTCGAGTGTTTCTGTTCCGGATCGACATCTTGGTATTCCACTTCGGCAGGTGCCGTCATGCCGTCTTCTAGCATAACCCCTCTCTTCAACTTGTCCAGTTCGGTTCCATGCGGAACGCCCTTCACTGTCGCATGATACGTTTTGGGAACATGATGCTTCGGATGGGTCAGTAAGTGGGCGAAATCGCCGTCATTGGTCAGCAGCAGCAAACCTTCGGTATCATAATCCAGACGGCCTACCGGGTAGAGCCGCTCGGAAATGCCCTTCAAATAATCGGTGACGATTTTACGGCCTTGGGGATCTGAGGCACTCGTAATAACGCCTTTCGGTTTGTTAAATACGATGTAGAGCTTCTTTTCCGCGCCGATCGTTTTTCCTCCGACGGTAATTACGTCTACAGCCGGATCAGCCTTAGTCCCTAAAGTAGTTACGGTTTCTCCGTTAACCTGTACCTTCCCGCCGAGAATCAATTCCTCACATTTGCGGCGCGATGCTACTCCGGCCCCCGCCAATATTTTTTGCAATCTTTCCATGTCTTTAAGTCACCTCATACACATGATACCCATAGGAACTAAAAATCACAATAGCAAGCTAAAACCTTATCGATCAGCTGGAGGGGCTTGAGGCGGCTGGGTCGGCAGATTAGGGTCTGAATTTGATTCTGGCGAATTAGAGACATCTTGGCTTGTGTTCGATGTTCCGTCACCTCCCGGTAAATCTTGCGGCGGATTTGCAGGAGGCTCCTGCTTCTTTTTCTTCTTGCCGGTAATAAAGCGCCATAGCACACCCAACGCAGCAATAATGACAACCCAGAATTTCCGGATAATCAGAACCAGTGCGCCGATCAACCCGACTTTTTTCGCCACGGCAAGACCTGCTCCACCTACGATCAGTGCAGTAAGACCGTACTCGGATTTTTTGTCCGTTTTCGCGTCAAAATCTTCATAACGCTGTCCTTCCTGCAAGGTAAACGCCGGCAAAATCTGATCTTCCATGACCTGTTTCGCTTCCCCCAATTCAGCAGGGTCAGAAATCAATATCGCAGAGACATTACCTTCACGCGTTAAAATCCGTACATTATAATTGATGATTTTCTCATCATAAGCATCATGTCCAATGAGCGCCCAAGTCAGGCTGCGCAGCTTCTCGTCGTACTTCGGCGGCGTTTCCCATCCGTCCACAAACATATGATTCGCTTCGTCACGACCCTTATTGCTCTCTTCTGTTCCTTGTATGTAGCTGTCAAGCAACGCATCCGCATCAATATCATTCTTTTCCTTATCGGAAATATGTCCGGACTCTTCATATTCAAATATTACGGCCCAAGTCTTGGAGTCATCCATCGGAAATACCATTCCAATCTCCATGCCCGTGGGAACACCGCCGCTTTCCCGTTGGAAGGTCTGGGTGTCCGAGCCGTTAAGAAACACAAAATCCTCGCTCAGCTTCAGGTCGGCCAGATCGTCCCCGAGCGTAATGGTTTGTCCTGTTCCCTCAATCCAATTCAGTTCTGTCTCGGCATGTACGCCGGTAGACGTAAAAATAGTTGCGAGCATAAATACTGCAATGGAGGCCGCTCCAAGCCTTCCTCTGAATCTTCTCTTCATCCGCATAACTGCAATTCCCTCTTTCATTATGTATTTTAATAAAATGCAGACCCGTTTTACTTACCCAGTCAGTTAGCAAATCAATCAAATTTATATAAAAAATTTTAATAATTGTATCTATAGACCCGTATGGCACAAAAAAACACTGCACCAGAGAGCCTCCGGCACAGCGTTATAATTGAAGCGACGATATGTAATTATCACATTATTTACTCATTATCCGAACAAAATCAGGCAAACCGTAATCGCAGCAACAAATCCGATCACATCGGAGAACAAGCCTACCTTTAGGGCATATCTTCCGTTTCTAATGCCGACTGCGCCAAAATAAACGGTAAGCACGTACAAGGTAGTATCCGTACTGCCCTGAATTGTGGAAGCGATCCGCCCGATCATGGAATCGGGACCATAGGTCTTGATCAAATCGGTCGTAAAGGCCAGTGATCCGGTGCCCGTCAACGGCCGAAGAAAGCCCAGAGGAAGAACCTCAGCCGGTACTTGGAGCTTCTCTAAAAATGGAGTCATCCATCCCACAAAAAACTCCAGGGCGCCCGAGGCACGAAACACGCTGATCGCCACCATCATGCCTACCAAGTGAGGGATAATGCCAATTGCTGTAGAGAATCCGTCTTTAGCTCCATCTACGAATGACTCATAAACGGGAACTTTTTTTAAATGCGCGTATAAAGGAATGAAGGCAATCATGACCGGCACGGCCCAGGCGGACAATATATTAATCCAGTTCAGCAAGCGGGTCTCACCTCTTTAGCGTTAGTGTAGACGCTGGTGGCGGAACGACCGGAGGTTGTTTCCAGGCATGCCGCTTGC
>DJTQ01000223.1 GCA_002439285.1 Paenibacillaceae bacterium UBA6304 | reverse complement strand
CGGTTCAACAGATCCTGCAGTTGTAGCCGTTCTACCAGCTCGTCCAGCCGGCGCTTGTAATCCTGTTCCGAAACTTTATACACCTTGCGAAGCAACTGGAACGATTCGATCACTCCGATATCCCACCATAGCTGGCTCCGCTGGCCAAATACTACGCCGATATGCTGGACGAATTTCTCTCTCTCCTCATAGGGAACATAACCGCCGACCGACAAATGGCCTGACGTCGGAACGAGTATCCCGGTGAGCATCTTGATTGTAGTCGATTTCCCCGCTCCATTCTCGCCGATATAGCCGCAAATTTCCCCTTGCGGAATATGGAACGAAATATCTTTTACAGCGGCGACTTCATTGTACTCCCGCTTGAACAAATCCTGAAAAGCACCCTTCAAGCCTTCGCGGTTCTTCTGAACCTTGAAGGTCTTGCGCAAATCTTTCACTTCTATTGCATTCATATTCTGCAGTACCTCGCTAAACTTAGAATAGATGGATCCTCTCCATCAGCATCGCCTTAAAATTATATAGCAGCTATAGAAAAAGCGCCAGCCCGGGAGGAAACATTCCAGTAACCAAAAAAAGCTGTTTCAGGCAAAGATCCGCCTTACTTTAGCTTTTCCGGAAATAAAGGGATATCCTCTCGGCAGTACGATTTATTTAAGTCCAAGCAGATTCAGAATTTGCCCTACGGCCTCATCGGCACGAATCGTCACTTTATCTCCCGGAGTACGGCGTTCCTTATATTCGACCATACCGTCGCCCGCTCCCTTACCGATCACGATCCGTACCGGAAGTCCGATCAGATCGGCATCCTTGAATTTAACGCCGGCCCGTTCATCACGGTCATCCAGGAGCACCTCGACACCTTGATCTTGCAAGTGATTATATAACTTTCCGGCAAGTTGCATTTGGGCTTCATCCTTCACCGAAATCGGCACCAGATGAACATGATACGGAGCCAGCGCCAGCGGCCAGACAATTCCGTTGTCGTCGTGGTTTTGTTCAATGACAGCGGACAAAATACGGGAGATACCGATCCCGTAACAGCCCATAATCATCGTTTGGGTCTTGCCGGTAGCGTCTAAATACGTTGCGCCCAGCTTTTCGCTATATTTGGTTCCCAGCTTAAATACATGGCCGACTTCAATGCCACGATAAAACTTCAAGGTTCCATCGGCACACCGTGGACATGGATCGCCTTCCTGCACCGTGCGGAAATCCCCCACCTTCGCGTGCGATATATCCCGGGAAGGGATAAGATGCCGATAGTGATATTCCGACTCGTTGGCCCCGGCAATTCCTTGTTCCATTCCAGCCGCAGAATGATCCATTAATACAGGGAGGTTCAAACCATAAGGACCAACGAAACCTACCTGCACTCCCGTCCAGGCCTGCACCGCTTCCGGGTCGGCGATTTCAATCATTTCGGCGCTCAAGAAATTTTTCACTTTCAACTCGTTGATTTCCTGATCGCCGCGGATGACGACGGCTACCGGTTCCCCGTCAACTACGAATATGACCGTCTTCATGATTTCGGCAGCTTTAACTCCCAAGGAAGCCTCTAGTTGAGCGATGGTCTTGATGTCTGGCGTATGGAACTTCTCAGGCTGCCCCAAATCATCCTCCGTCGCGGTCCCGCTAACAGTTCCGATAACCGCAGAAAGAGATTCCGCCTTTTCCAGATTCGCGGCATATTCACAGCAAGTACAAGTTGCAATCGTATCTTCCCCGATATCGGCCAAGGCCATAAATTCATGGGTTCCTCCTTCGCCGCCGATCGCTCCCGCATCCGCTTCGACCGCACGGAAGTTCATTCCGCAGCGCCCGAATATCCGGTGGTACGCTTGATACATGTCCCAATAGGATCGGTCTAATCCTTCCCAGTCCGTGTCAAATGAATAAGCATCTTTCATCAGAAATTCCCTGCCCCGAAGCAATCCGAAACGGGGGCGCCGTTAAGCGCGTTACTTGGCCTGGGTTTGATATAAAGTCACAGGCAATCTGCGGTAAGAGTTGATTTCCTGTTTGACCAGTGAAGTGATCACCTCTTCATGAGTCGGTCCTAGCGCAAATTCCCGCCCATGGCGGTCTTTCAACCGAATCAGCTCCGGACCGTAAATCTCATAACGACCGGATTCCTCCAACAATTCGGCAGGCTGCATGGCCGGCATCAGCAGTTCCTGTGCACCGGCCCGGTCCATTTCCTCCCGCACGATTTTCTCCGCTTTACGCAGTACCCGCCTGCCTAGCGGCAAGTAGGTGTATACCCCAGCTGCCAACTGGCGGATAAGGCCGGCACGAAGCAGAAGCTGATGACTAACGGCCTCCGCATCTCCAGGCGATTCACGCAGGGTATTCAATAATAATTGACTTTGTCGCATGATCATACTCCCCTCTCAACATAAAAAAGACACATCCGTCAGGGACGAATGTGTCGTGTTACCACCCTTATTTGACCGTCTCCATAGGGACAGTCCTTCATTTTATAACGGCAACGCCGGCAACGGATAAGCTTGTGAAATAGAATTAGCCGCCCTCCGCTACTGCTCGCAAGGTAGGGTCATCATTACGTTGCGGCGGGAAACCTTTCAGCCTGCGGGTTTCCTCTCTGTTGTCGCGATGGTTGAACGATGGGGCCTTGGTCTAAGCATTTTGGCAATATGAGTTTATTGCATAAAATACAAGATAAGCCGAGATTAGTCAAGTAAAACCATCATCGCTACTCCGTCTTAAACGGGGCAAGCCGGTCGATCCGGTTCGTCCAAATCCAACCGCGGTAAGCGTCCGGAAGCCGGTTCACATCCTCCAGACTGTCAAAACCGCTGGAAAAATCGCTCCCGTCTCCTCCCACCACGATAACCCGCGTATCCGCACGTTCCATCCGGGTAAGAAATTTATCCGGCCATCCCCAGATCCACGGGGCGATCTTCTCGGGAATATGCAGCTCCGTATTCCGGCATGCCGCAGGAATATAACCGGTCCAACCGGAAGCCTCGTATGAAACCAGACATCTTTTGAGCGTCGCCTTGGACATGGCCCGCATTTCCGGCAACCTCTCTTTCAAGGCCGCGACCGGCTCATCACCGCCATACACGGTATATCGCTCCAGTTTATCCGAAGACACCCCGACAAAATACTCCGCAAGCCGCTCCCCTTCTTCCGCGTCATTGCTTTTGATATGTATCAGAAAATTCTGATCGGGAAAATGCTTCAGCACTTCCGATAACGATGGCATCAGGTTCATCCCCTTCCCTCTGAAAGGATAGGTGGCTCCTCCGTCGGCCGTATAGCCGTACCCGATGTCCAAAAGTTTCAGTTCCGCCATCGTATAGTCCGAGGTTTTGCCTTGCGCATTGGTTCGGCAGTCCAGGGTCCAGTCATGAAACACAGCAAATTGACCGTCTTTCGTCAGCTTGACGTCCATTTCAACCATATCGGCCCCTGCCTCGAACGCCGCTTTCATGGAATCCAGCGTATTCTCTAAATAAGGATGCTCCGGTTCATAAATCCGTTCCGCCGTGCAAGTATCATTCTCGATGCCTTCCATCGGAAAGGTTTGAGCCAAGCCCCGGTGGGCTAACAATTTAGGAGCCTGATCATGATCATGATTGGCAATAAAAAGCGAAGTATTGTTGATCCAGATGAACAAGAGCAAGCCGACCATAATCCAAAATCGTTTACGCCTGATCCAGCGTTTGAACATATTCATTAAAAGTGCCCTCCAAAATACAGACACGTAACAGCTACTCTTCCCCCGACCTAACTCATCGGGTCGTTTTCAAGGATATAGCCGGTTCCGCGGACAGAGGTAATCTGAAAGGTATTTTTGCCGTATTTCTTTCGGATTCGGTAAATGAGTGCATTGATTTCATCCGCCGTCACATCCGGCAAGCCGTCCGTCCCTTCGGTCCGGTCCTGCCAGACAACGCTTTTGATCTCCGCGATGGTCACAAGCCTATTCAGATGCTGATGAAGCAAACGAAGCAACAGGAATTCCTTATCCGACATCGGTATTTTGCGACCGTCCACCTGACACTCCCGCTTTTCCCAAAGTATAGAAACGGAGCTGGCTTCTTGTTCCACCGCATCATTGACTTCCCGGATCGCTTCAAATTCCAGCGTTTGTTCAGCCAGAGCATAAGAAAAATGCATAATGATAGTTCCTCGTGCCATTTGAATCCGGTCGTTGTTCTCGAGCACATACGGGGCATGCGGAATAACGGGAATCCCT
>DJTQ01000224.1 GCA_002439285.1 Paenibacillaceae bacterium UBA6304 | reverse complement strand
TATTCGGGTTCGGGGAAATGATGTTCCCCGCCTTGCCACCACCCGACAACGCCAGAAGTAAAGCAATCTTCGAAATGCCCATCTTGTTCCCTACGGAGAGAGCAATCGGAGCAACGATCAGCACGGCTACCGGAATGAACACGCCCACCGCGGTAATGATCATCGTCGCTAAGGCCAGCGCCAGAATCGCCTTGCCGCCGCCAAACTTCTTCACGATCGCCTGGGCGATCGTCTCGGCGGCCCCCGATTCCATCATCACACCCGCCAGCACGCCCGCTGCGAGCACCCGCAGCACCGTGCCCATGACGCTTTGCGTCCCGCTAACCAGCACGTTCACCGTTTGTTCCAGATTCGCGCCGCCAATGAGAGCGCCTACAATTGCTCCTAAAAATAAAGCGTATACAGGATTGAGTTTTCGTAATATCAGAATGATTGCAATGGCCAGACCCGCTATCGCGCCAATCCAACTAATCGTTAATCCTTCCATGTTGTCTTACCCCCCATGCAAATGTTGAACACGCTTTCATTATAAAGCCCAGCCCCGTCAAAAAATATTGATAAAGAGACGAAATGTATTGTGCATTTGCACAAATAGGCTGAGCCCGTTGAAATCGGATACATAAATATGGGACAATCAGATGGCAACTTATTTTAATTCATATTAACGGGAGGCTAACCTACGATGAAGACCCTGAAACTTGGAACCAGCCAATTAGAAGTGCCTGTTGTCGCGGTCGGCTGCATGCGGCTGAACTCGCTGGATAAAACGGAAGCGGAGACTTTCGTACAAACCGCACTGGAGGAAGGCGCCAACTTCTTCGACCATGCCGATATTTACGGCGGGGGTAACTGCGAAGAAATTTTTGCCGAAGCCATTCATATGAACAGCTCGGTCCGCGATGGGATCATTCTCCAATCGAAATGCGGCATTCGCCAAGGGACGTTCGACTTCTCTAAGGAGCATATCTTGCATTCGGTCGACGGTATTTTGAAGCGCCTGAACACAGATTACCTGGATATCCTCCTGCTACATCGTCCGGATGCGCTCGTGGAGCCGGAGGAAGTGGCCGAAGCGTTCGATCAGCTTGAAGCGTCGGGGAAGGTCCGCCATTTCGGCGTCTCCAACCAAAATCCGATGCAAATTCAATTGCTGCAAAAATACGTGAAACAACCGATCGTTGCCAACCAACTGCAATTAAGCATCACAAATGCCAATATGATTTCCGCAGGCATCAATGTGAACATGGAAAATGAAGCCGCCGTGAACCGTGACGGCAGCATCCTTGATTTCTGCCGCCTGCACGACATCACGATCCAACCGTGGTCGCCGTTCCAATACGGCTTCTTCGAGGGCGTGTTCCTGGGCAGCGAGAAATTCCCGGAATTGAACCAAGCCATTGACGAAATCGCGGGCAATTACGGCGTCAGCAACACGACGATCGCGGTCGCCTGGCTCTTGAGGCACCCTGCGCATATGCAGCCAATCATCGGCACGATGAACACGGACCGGCTCAAAGATTGCATCAAGGCCGGCGAAATCCGCCTTACGCGTGAAGAATGGTACCAAATCTACCGTGCGGCAGGGAATGTCCTCCCTTAAACACTCAAACACATAAACACATAAACACATAGAAGCCCTTCCGGGTTCCAGTGATGGAGCCGGAAGGGCTTCGTCATATATTGGCGTTGGCATAACCGTTATTGCATTAGCATTATTGCGCAACAGCCCGTTTAGCGGCTTCAAGCGCATCGATCACCTTATCGCACCAGCTATCAAAATCCGGGTCCTCGACCTGATGTTCCGGATGGTCCAGAATATACCGGATCGTCTCCTTAATCCCTTGGTCCACCCGGGTGGTTGCCGTGAATTCGGGAACGAGCCGCTTCAGCTTCGCATTGTCGAATACGACGGTGTTCGCTTTATCCCCGAGCAGGCTGCCCCGCAGATCATCCTGGCTGCAAGCCGCCAAAAAATCGGAAGCCACATGCACCGCCTTCAGTTCCACGCCAAGCGCATCTGCAATGACTTCGTATATCTGATTCCAAGTGACGCTTTCATCCGATGTAATATGAACCGACTCGCCGATCGCATGGATGTTGCCCATTAACCCAATGAATCCTTTGGCAAAATCACGATTATGAGTTAACGTCCACAGCGAAGTCCCGTCCCCGTGAATGATCACCGGCTTGTTCTCCAGCATCCGCTTAGCGACCTGCCAGGAACCCTTGCTACCATGTACGCCGAGCGGGATGGAACGCTCATCATAAGTATGGCTCGGCCTTACGATCGTCACCGGAAAACCTTGCTCCCGGTATTGCTTCATCAAATAGTCTTCACAAGATATTTTGTTGCGGGAATATTCCCAGTACGGATTACTCAGCGGGGTTCCTTCCGTAATCCGGTAATCGGACAACGGTGTCTGATAAGCCGAAGCTGAGCTGATAAAAATGAACTGCTTCGTCTTGTCGCGGAACAATCGATAATCCCTTTCCAACTGGGCCGGTTCAAACGCTATGAAATCCGCCACAACATCAAATGTATGATTGCCGAGCAGCTTGACCACTTCCGCTTCATCCCGAATATCCGCCTGAATGACGCGGACGCCGTCCGGCAAATCCCCATTCCGGTTGCCCCTGTTAAGCAGGTATAGCTCACAGCCCTCTGCCGCCAATTTCCTGGTAATCGCCGAACTGATCGTTCCCGTCCCTCCGATAAATAGCGCTTTCATAAAATCCCCTCCCTAGTCGATTGCGTGTCCATTGCCTTATTTGGTGTTACCCCATTATGGTATCACTTCCATGATGTAATGACGAGATGCTTGGACAGGTAGTCGAGGGAACCGGACGCGGATGCGGGCTATCCTCCCTTGTAAAATGTGGCAATCATATGACATGACGTACATTAGGGAAGTCGCCACGAATCGTTAAATTTTAATATGATAAATTTTACATTGTTTTATTTTGGCTGTGCTATATTTGGGGTACAACCTAATTAATACATCATCCATGAAGGAGACCAGATACTTATGAAGAAGGCATTTGTTTTAGGCGGAACCGGTTTTCTAGGCTATTATACGACCAATGAACTGTTGAAAAGAGGATATCAAGTTTCCACCATATCACTCCCTCCCCTCCCTGCCGATAATTTGTATCCGGGTAAGGACGTTGAAATTAAGCTCGGCGATATGAACGCCCTATCGGATGAAGAAATCATACAGATGCTGGATGGCGTTTACGCCTTTGTTTATGCCGCCGGAGCGGATGAGCGCGTTGTACCGGCTGCACCGGCTGCTACTTTTTTCTATGAAGCCAATGTGCTGCCGACTCAGCGTTTAGCGAGACTGGCCAGAAAAGCCGGCGTGAAGAAGTTCGTGCTGTTCGGCTCCTATTTTGCCCAGTTTGCTGAAGAGTGGACCGATCTGAATTTGAAAAAAGTGAATGCTTACCCGCGGACGCGTCTCCTGCAAGAGGAAGTGGCGATCATGGAAGGCGGAGCCGAAATGGACGTTATGACTCTTCGTCTCCCTTATATTTTTGGTACTATGCCAGGACGCACGCCGCTCTGGTCGATGTTCATCGACCGCGTGAAGGACAAGGAGGTCGTGCATATCCAGAAAGGCGGCACCGCGATGGTAACGGCGCAGCAAGTTGCGGAAGCAGCGGCTGGAGCGATTGAATTCGGGGAGCATCAAGGGAAATATGCGATTTGCGATACGAATATGAAATACACCGAGTTCTACCAAATGATTGCCGACGCGCTTGGCCAAACGGAGACCAAAATCCAAATCGTTCCCAAAGAAGCCGTTAAGCCTTCTATGGAAGAAATGGACCGCCAAACGCTGGCGGCCGGCAAAGAGCACGGTATCCATCTCAGCTACGTAGCCGAGTGCCAGGACCGCGATGCTTATCTGGATCCGGAAACGACCATGCCGGTGCTGCAATACAAGAAAGACGCCGACATCCGGGCTTGGATTCGGGATACACTGAATGCCTGTGTCAGAGCGTAGAAGTAAGATATAGGATAGGGTAAGATAAATCCCTGTACAAGGGGCTATCAAAAGAGGGGGTTCCAAAAGTCATTTACTGATGACTTCTGGAACCCCCTTCTCCTGACCAAGCTTACTTTCATCATGCCGCTCTCCTCCCTGAGCTGGGCTCCTGGGCTCACCAGACCGCTTATGAAGATTAACTGGAAAACCTACAGTTATTTCGCGCGGTAGGGCAGGTCCGGACAAACTAACTGGAAATCCTACAGTTAATTTAGGCACTTGCAGCGAAAAGAGCGGAAAGGATAAGAATTAACTGTAGAAAATACAGTTAATTCTACAGAACGACTGGATTTACGGTAATTAACTGTAGGTAATACAGTTAATTTGCTCTCAACAACAGTCGCTCCAATCGATCCCAGCAGTGAATGCATAAAGTTAATGGTTACTGGAAAGTTGGAGGCAGGCGGTAGTAAAACTATCCCTCAAATAGATTTAATACTTCTGGAACCCCCTGTATTTCACCTTCATTTATGGTGTCCATTGATCGTGGATAATGCCCACAAGCGAGTGGTCTTGCCCGATTCTCTTGAAGACCAGGCGCAGAGTGCGCCAATCCTTACTTTCGGCATCGTCCGGATCACTGCCCGCGATATGATATTCAACGAAATCATATTGATCCTTGGGATAAACATCAAGTAAATTGCCGACTCCCCCTGGACCTGCTCCTTCGTTCTCCACAATCTTGGCTTCGGTAATAAAATCTTCATCGTAGACAAAACGCTCGTGGTACTCCGCATAAGTCATTTCAACCTTATCTCCGTTACCGGGAAACTCCCGCCATAGGTGCTTCGTAGTATCCTTCATTAAGCCATTCAGTTCATCACGCGAGAACACGAGGTCCTTCTCCTTATCGACATTTCCATAGGGCGAGAACCGAACCCCTTGCTCCATATCCGCCCAGTTTGCCACCGTCTCCATATTTCCAGCCTTAAGGGCTTTGATAACTGTAGAGGCTGCTTCAAGTGCTGTCGGCGGAGTGCCCTCCTCCGGAGCTTCGCTTGGTTCCTGGTTCGTCGTATCATTATCCAGAGTATTCCCTTCGGACTCGTTTTGTGGCTGATTTTGTGGTTGATTCTGCGGTTGATTCTGCGGTTGATTTTGCGGCTGGTCTTGTACCTGCCCCTTTGGTTCCGGCGTAGTGTTGGAATTTCCGCTGCAAGCTGCAAGCATCACCACCATGATGGCACCGATCACCATCCATCCTATCCTTCTAAGTGAGTACATCATCTCTCTCCTCTCTTTATCATCTCCCTTTCAGACGTTTATCGATAAGTAAAAGTTTCCATCTCGTATATTTTTTACTCCGATACCGGAATTTTAACAGACACTTTATATTCCGTCCCCGGCTTCAAATCGCTAAGAACGCCACCTTCTAAATAGACGCCATTGGCGTAAACCTCCGTTGCTGTTATGCCGGACTCCCGTTTGATTTCAATCTGCAGGGTGGCGCCTCTGAACTCCCGTTTGACCGAAGCCTCCGCCCATTCAGCGGGAAGTTGCGGGTTAATGCGAATGCCTTCAGGAGTTCCCTGCACCCCGAACAGGCCGTCAATTAAGCAACGGTACACCCACGGCACCGTGCCCGTATTGAACAGATGGCTGGACCGCCCGGCTGTACGTGGGAATTGCCGGTAAGCCCCGCGATAATAATTCGGGATGAAGATCGGCAATTGGCCGCGCTGGACGATATCCTCCATCGTCGGTCCCGGAAGCATTTTTCTCAGCAGGCGATATGCATTGTCCTTCTCTCCCACGGCATATAGCGCGTAAATATAGAATGCCGCCGCATGATTATAGACAGCGCCGTTCTCAGCCGATCCCGGGTGCTTCTGGGTGACCCGGCCCACGTCTTCCCGCATCGAAGTGTAGGATGGCGCCAGCTTTTCGACCCCGTACGGCGTCTCCAACTGCTCGGTCACCGCGCGCATCAGCTTCTCCTTCTTCTCCGGATCGGCGGCACCGCTAAGCAGCGACCAGCCCTGCGGATTGATGAATATCCGGCCTTCCTGATCCGTGCTGATTCCGAACACCACATTATCATCCGTGATCCCCCGCGCATACCATTCGCCATCCCATAAATAGCGGTTGATGACCTCGTTGGTGGTCTCCGCCGCCGTCCGGTATTCCTGGGCAATCTCCGCATGTCCGCCTCGTTCACAAATATCCGCCCATACCTTGAAAGCATAAGCGGTAGCGATGGTCAGCCATCCCGACACGCCTTTGCCTTTGTAACCCACCATATTCATCGGGTCGCACCAGTCGCCCTGGTTGATATAGTTCAATCCCCGCTCATCCCGGTCGCTTGCAAGCCAACGCATCGCTTTATGAATATGCTCAAGAACGGTTTCCGTATCACTCTCCGCTCCATCAGCATATGGAACCTTCTCCTCCAGGATCGCATAGTCGTTGCTTTCATCCAGATAAGTGCTAAGGCAAATCGGGAGCCATACGCAATGATCGGTATGCGGAACCTGATTAATATACTTCAGTTCGGCATCCTTATGAAGAATGATTCCGTCCGGCATCGAACCGTCGGACTTCTGCTGGCTGAGCGCAATAAGGAAGGCCTCCCGGGCCAACTGCGGTTTAATATAACTCATCCCCATATGATCCTGCAGGAAATTGCGGGTTTGAGGATCGGTCGTAAGACGATTCGTCTGCCCATGGTAATACACTTGCCGAGGCAGCCAGTGATTGACGAAATTATCGAGATCGGGATCCGGGGTCTTGATTTCGATGCACCCTCTGCCCTCTTGGATGTACTGATCGTATTCCCGCTCCGCCATCGCGAAGCCGTCCTCACCATTTCCGTTACTCTTTATAAAATACTCGCTGCGGATTTGAGCGATTTGTTCCTCGTTCTTGGCGGGTCCAAAAATAAAGCGATACGCCTCCTCTTCGCCAGGCGCCAGATGAATCCGGTACTGCAAAGCGCCCACCGGCGTTTCGTACCGCGCATCCCCTTTGGCCAGTTCCTCCTCACGGAGGGCCGACGGTCCCGTAATACCGCCTTCTCCTTCAAACGCTTCCTGGTTCACTTCCCAAGCAACCGGTTTGCGGTCCGCCAGCAGGAAGGTTTTATCGCTGAATTCTTTGATTTTGGCGTAATCCTGATATTTCTGATAAGGCGTGATCGAAGAACAGACAATCGCTTGCAGCTCCTCATGATACTCCCCGGACTGATTCATCCAAGACATATAACCGACCGTAAAATACGGATAGATGCTCAATTTTCTTTGTTTTTGCGAGAGGTTAGTCACCTTCACGCGCCAAAGCTCCATGGGATCTTCTTTAGGCAAACTCAGGCTCATTTCAATCCGAATGCCCTTGCATTCCACCTTCCACATGATGCTGCTCTTTCCTGTGGCAAAGGTATAGCTGTCCGCCTGGACCCGAACAGGTTCGTAGGGCGCCGAGAAAATCTCCCCGCTCTCCTCGTCCTTCACGTACACAAAACGTCCGGGATGATGCGCATAGTAAGGCTGCTCGGGCTGCATAAACGTCTTCGCCTCCAAATTCGGCGCATACGAATATTTCGCCGGTTCCGGCTGCATGTACTGAGCCACCGCATATCCCCGGCAGTTCATATGAATCATCATCTTCTCGTTCCATAGAAATCCCGAAGCCTTCGGAAGAAGGGTGGGGCTGGCAAGTTCATAAAACTCCTGATTTTCCGACGCTCTGATCATTGTATACCTCTTTTCCATATAGTCTTAGAAATGAAGTTTGCAGATTGGAAGTAGGATGTGCCGGTATAATCTATCAATCCACTTGGAATTCTCTAGTGTATTATACTATACCGCGTCGTGCCTCAGACAACCGTTATGCCATAAATCGCCCAATTCATAAAAAAACGCCTGACGGCGTCTTGGCGGTTCTGACTTCTACATTTGTGCATGGGGAGGGATGGGTATGGGGCTTCACCCGCTGTTAAAGTCGTGTTCTTGTTGAATTTATTATAGGGTCAGAACACGACTTTAAAGGCGGGCCGTAAACTTTCACCCCATACCCATTCTCTCTTCTATTCTACATCGTGTATACATCATAGTGACCGATCATCATGAATTGCCTCCCCTGAGGGAGGCATAGGAGGCATCGCTTGTGCCTGCTCGTACTTGCTTATATTTAATGAATGGATCAGGTTCCGCAAAACGTCCGGTAGGCACAGTCCGATTGCGGAGGCAGCTCGGCGTATTCAGCCTGTCCGGGGAAATGCGCGTACGGATTCGAGAGGACTTCGAGTAGCCGCTCCATCACGCTGTAGTCTCCCTGCTTCTCCGCAGCTTCCAGGGCTTCTTCTACCCGGTGGTTGCGGGGTATGACCGCCGGATTGCTGCTACGCATCAATTGCTGCCGGGCGGCCTCATCCTCCGGCTGGCTGTTAAGCCTTGCATACCAAGACTCTTGCCAGCGGGTGAATCCCTCCGTGCCGAACAGGTTGCCGCCCTCGGCGTGTCCGAACGTCAACGCGACAAACGTATTGGTGTAATCCGCTTGGTGCTCCTGCATCAAGCGAAGCAGGTCTTGGATCAGCGCCTCATCCTCCGGCTCTTCGTTGAACAGGCCCAGCTTCGCCCTCATTCCCGCCAGCCAATTCCGGTGGAATAAATCGGCGAATCCCTCCATCGCATCCTCGGCGATTGAAATTGCCTTCTTCTCGTCTTCATCGAGCAGCGGCAACAGGCTCTCCGCCAATCTCGCCAGATTCCACGCAGCGATTTTCGGCTGATTGCCGTAAGCATAGCGGCCATGACGGTCAATGGAGCTAAACACGGTTGCCGGATCATACGTGTCCAGGAATGCGCATGGACCATAATCGATGGTCTCCCCGCTAAGGGTCATGTTGTCGGTGTTCATGACTCCGTGCACGAATCCAACAAGCTGCCATTGGGCAATTAACCCGGCCTGCCGTTCGATCACTTTTCTTAGCAGAGAAAGATAGCGATTCTCCTCCGTCTCCACATCAGGATAGTGCCTCTGTATCGTATAGTCCGCTAAAGCCCGGAGATCATCGATCCCCTGCTGAGCGGCGTACTGAAAAGTACCGACCCGAATGTGGCTGGCTGCCACGCGGGTCAAGATCGCGCCGGGAAGATCCTGCTCCCGGATCACGGGCTGCCCGCTCGATACCACCGCCAGGCTGCGCGTCGTGGGAATACCTAATGCATGCATCGCCTCGCTGATGATGTATTCGCGCAGCATCGGACCAAGTGCAGCCCGGCCGTCGCCCGAACGGGAGTATGGCGTTCTTCCGGCGCCTTTAAGCTGAATGTCGAACCGCTCGCCCGAAGGGGTGATCTGTTCGCCGAGCAGCAGAGCCCGGCCGTCGCCCAGCATCGTAAAGTAGCCGAATTGGTGCCCGGCATAGGCCTGCGCCAGCGGTAGTGCTCCCTCCGGCACCTGATTGCCCGCCATCACGGCCACCCCGTCTTCACTTTGCAGCGCCTCCACGTCCAGGCCGAGCGACTCGGCCAAAGAGTGATTTAAAATCGCCAATTTCGGAGCGCGCACCCGGGTTGGAGAAAGCTTGGCAAAAAAGGTATCCGGCAAAGTAGCGTAACTGTTATCGAAGTTCCAGCCTGCATCCGTTGTTTTTTGCATCCTAGGTTCTCCTTCTCTTATATCCTTGATTATCTTATATTTTAGTTTTTTCCAAGACAGAAAACAAAATGCAAAAAATCAGGATATTAAATCTGTATTTATTTTCAAGTTGTAATTATAATTGTTTGTATATTTCTAATTATTGTTAATTTGAGGGGGATTCCCGTGAAGAAGCTCGGCACTTCATTGATCTGTATGCTGATTATCGCACTGCTCTTTCAACAAGAAGTGTTTGCGATGTCGATTTTCGTCAAAACATTAACCGGCAAAACTATCACAATTGAGACGGAAAGCCAAGAAACCATTGAACAGGTAAAGCAGAAAATATGGAATAAAGAGGGCATTCCCATCGACCAGCAAAGGCTTATATTTGCCGGAAAGCAGTTAGAGAACGACCGCACGTTGGCCGACTATAACATTCAAAAAGAATCGACGCTGCATTTGGTGTTAAAGCAACTCACCCCCATCTTGAATAGTCTGGCTATAAATCACGGAACTTTGTCTCCCGAATTCGATCCCACGATTCAGCAATACCATGCTAGCGTGACTAGCGATACAAGTTCCGTCAGAGTTTCGGCAGAAGCTGCAGATTCATCCGCAACCGTGAAGATCAACGAGATCAGCGGGACCGAAGCGGACATACCTTTAATGGTGGGAGACAACATCATCACGGTTAGCCTAACCTCTTCCATCAATAGCGCAAATACCTTCACATATATGGTCACCGTAAATCGTGCGGCCCCCACACCGATTACCGGCCTAGCTACCGTAGCCAAAACGGATACATCCGTTACATTGAGCTGGCCGGAGGCCGTCGGCGCAACCCGGATCGGGATTGAGCAATCCCCTGCGGGTGAGGACAGTTGGGTGCCGGCTGTAGCGGAACCCCTTGCTGCAAATGCTGCGACAGCTACGGTTACGGGTTTGATACCCGCTAAGGCCTACGATTTCCGGCTTGTCGTTACCGGCGGAGCCCATGAAGGCATCTCCAACATCGTCAGCATCACCACCGACGCTCAGCTTATCAATGCTGAGGTTCCGGTTATAAGCCTGCAGCCGATCGATCAGACGCTGACCGCAGGCGGCAGCGCCTCGCCATTAAGTGTCGCGGCAGCCGTAAGTGACGGAGGAGTGCTGAGCTATCAATGGTACCGGAATGAGAAGAACGAAGTCACCGGAGGTACAGCCATTATCGGAGCAACGGGTGCAACCTATTTGCCGTCTACAGCAACCGTTGGAACGATGTATTTCTATGCGATCCTAACCAATACGAACGACCGTGCAACAGGCAACAAGACAGCTTCAGCAACAAGCGCCGCTGCAAAGGTAACGATTCAGGCTGTTCAAACGCCGGGCAATAACAATAATTCAACTCCGGCCTCCCCATCATCTCAGACCCCGCCCAAACCTCAAAGTCCGGCAAAAAACCAGGCAGATATCACCTTCACGATCAATGGAAAGACAGCAGATATCGGCTCCAGCTCCATTACGGAGTCCAACGGAAAAAGAGTTGCCAAGATTACGCTCGATGCCGATAAACTTCGCGACCAGCTTGCGGCCGTAGAAGATGCAATAATATCGATCTCCGTTAATTCCGAACTGGACGCGATCCTAGCCGAAATGAACGAACCGCTGGCCGCCTTCATGAAGGAGAAGCGAACTGTGCTAGTACTGAATACCAAACTATCGGTGTTCACGTTGCCCGCCGCCCATTTGGATCTTAGCTCTTTAATGCAACAAATGGGAAAAGAGGCGGTTCCGCAAGATGTCCTGGTGCAGATCGAAGTCTCCGAAGCGGAATCCGACAAAGTCCAGTTGGCAAAACAGGCGGCGAAACGCAATGGCTCTGAGCTGGTAACCCCGCTGATCGATTTTGCGGTTAGAGGAGTAAAGGGAGATACGGTTGTCGATATCACGCAGTTTGCCGGTTATGTGACACGTGACATCCCTCCCCTTCCAAATGCTACGGATGAGAACGAAATAACGACCGGTGTGTCCATCGGCTCCGACGGGACCATCCGCCATGTTCCAACCTCCTTTATTCAAAGCGACGGTAAAAAGTATGCCCGATTAAACAGCCTGGACACCGGCACGTATGCCTTGATCTCGCATCCGGTCCAATTTGCCGACATAGCGAACCATTGGGCGAAGGACGCCATAAACCGTCTAGGCTCAAAACTCATCATCGAGGGCCAAGACTCCGGCAGATTTGGTCCAAGTGACGACATTACCCGCGCTGAATTTACTGCCATTCTTGTCCGGGCATTAGGCCTTGAACCATCCAATTCTTCATCGGAATTTACGGACGTGCAGGCGACCAACTGGTATAATAACGACATCAGCACCGCAGTCGCTTACGGGTTGATCTCCGGATTTGAAGACGGCACATTCCGGCCGGATGACCGGATTACCCGCGAGCAGGTTATGACGATTGTGGCTGAAGCCATGAAGCTTACCGGTCTGGATTCCGGCCTATCTGAACCGCCAGCGGTGGAGCGAGCACTTAGCCCATTCAAAGATGCGGACGAATCATCGCCTTGGGCGCAGAGCGGCATCGCAGCCAGCGTATCGGCCGGCATAGTTGCCGGAAGAACCGGGAATATACTTGAACCGAAGGCTTATGTGTCCAGAGCCGAAATCGCACTGATTATAGAACGCCTGCTAGAGAACTCGGGGCTCATATAGAATGGTGACAACAAGATGAAGTAGATGAAGTTATAGGAGGATTCGTACAAGTGGCCGTATTCATGAACGAACAAATTAAAGCATCCGAAGTCGAACTAACAGGGTTGAAAGGTGAAAAACTCGGTATCGTCTCCAGGGTAGAGGCACTGGCCATGGCCCGCTCCACCGGAGCGGACCTGGTCTGCACCTCCTTGATGAGCAGCCCGCCGCCCTGCAGCTTAATGGCGAAAGGCAAAGCAAAGGCGGCCGCCCAGAAGGAAACGGCCGCCGCACGCAAGACGGACACGGGCCGGGCATCCGGCCGCGCCAGCAAGGAGAAAGTCAAAGAACTTCGCTTTACCGCCCATATCGAAGAACATGATTACGACACGAAGCTGCGCCAAGCCGATAAACTGCTCCGGTCCGGCAAGCCGGTCCAGTGCGTCGTCAAAGCTTCCGGTGCGAAGGAAGCCGCTGCCGCAAAGGCCGTCCTGGAACGGCTGCTAACCGATCTGAAAGAAGTCGGTGTGAAAGAAACCGGCATCCAGTCGAGCGGCAAAGGCTCGCAGGTGAAGGTGAATCCGCGCTAAGTTACCGTAGAAATTAACCTATTCCGTAATAGGAGAAAGGCACCTCTTGAGGTGCCTTTCCTGCTATAGGGCAGGGTAGTTCTCACCGTCACGCCGATCCTACTGTTTACCTACCGTCACCTTTACCCCGGCTATTCTATGGTCAACCATTTCCTGTACCTCAAAGGTAATATTCTCGTAAGAGATAATAGGAAGCTCTTCCCGGTCCGGAATTCGGCCCAGTTGTCCGATCAAAAACCCGCTTAACGTATCGTATTCCGAAGTGGATAAATCCAGCTCCAGGATTTCTTCGACCTCATACAGCGGCAGCGTTCCCGTCATCCAGTACTGGTGATCGCCGAGCCGTTTCACTTCGGCTACCATCATTTCCGGTTCATCATGCTCATCATAAATATTCCCCACGATCTCTTCGATCAAATCCTCAATCGTAATTACTCCGTCGGTCCCGCCGTATTCGTCGATGACGACGGCCAGATGAACTTTATTCTTCTGCATGTCCTGAAACAATTGGTCGGTCCGGAGAGAGGCAGGCGCATAGAACGGCTCACGGATCAAATTCCGCAAGTTAAAGTGCTCCCGGTCGCCATGCTCGATAAACCGGATCAGATCCTTAACGTGCAGCACGCCGATAATGGAATCGACATTTCCTTCATATACGGGGAACCTCGTGTACCTTTCGACATTGATAATGTGCACCGTATCCTTCAGGCCGGCATCCGCCGGAATTCCTGCGATGTTCTTTCGATGGGTCATGACGTCCGATACCGTCTTATTATTGAACATGAAAACGTTATTGATCAGTTCCCTCTCCAGTTCCTGAATCGTCCCGTTTTCCTTCCCCACATCCACCATCATGCGGATTTCTTCTTCCGTCACATGCTCGTCACCCGCATTGGGGTCAACCCCGAATAATCGGACAATCACATTCGTCGAAGCATTCAGCAGTTTAACGAAGGGGGATGTTAATTTGGACAACCAGGTTAAAGGACCTGCCGCAAAGAAAGCAATGGTCTCCGCCTTCTGTAAAGCCAGCCGCTTCGGCACAAGCTCTCCAAGCACTAGCGTGAAATAAGACAAAATTAA
>DJTQ01000075.1:511-7558 GCA_002439285.1 Paenibacillaceae bacterium UBA6304 | reverse complement strand
TCTTTTTAAGCAATTGAAAAATTTCAAGATAAGAGGCGTACCGGTCCAAATAAGAGCAGCCGATTTCCGGATGATCCGTATACTCGCAGGAAATCACCGATCCATACTCGGTAAAAGGAAGGATTTCTTCCCAAGGATTGGCCCGCGACGTGATGATGATGGCATCCAGCAACTTATTTTTCAGCATAAACAAGTGTTCGATTTCCTTGTCCTTATTATATTTGGTCGGCAGCACCATGATCGCGTAATCTTCTTCCACGGACCGGTTAAGCACCCCATGCAAAAGCTGATCAAATGCCTGATTGTTCGTATACGGAATAATGACCCCGATCTTCTTCGTCTCTCCGCGGATTAAATCGACGGCGTTCCGGTTGGGCGTGTAATTCATTTCATCAATGACTTTCTGAACCGCAGCCCGTTTCTCTTCCGACACATACTTATGACGATTCAGCACACGGGACACGGTCGATACGGACACGCCGGCCAGCTTGGCGATTTCGTTGATATTTGCCATATGGTTGATCTCCCTACTCACATATTGGAACTTCCTCACTTATAAGATGAAATAAAGAATGCGATGCAGATAAAGGAGTAACAGGTTATCGGGGACTAGCGCATCGGGTTCTATAAAATTCACTCGTTTTACTCGTTCATCTTTTATAGATAGTATACCTTAGATTTGCCCCCCTGCTTTAAGATGCCGAAGTTGCGCTTATCCACGATGCTCGTTTTGCATGGACGCCGTGACTTTTCAGGAAACTCCCCGCTCGTAAATTATACTCGCCTTGTGTTCTTAGTTACTAGCGGCAGCATATGAGTCCATTCTTGAAAGCCCCCCTGAGAACTGCCACCGTATAACAATCCAATATCAAAGATTCATATTACCGTCGAACCTACTTACCATTTCGCTGCTATTCGGCATCCATGAGTGAAGCCGCTTATTCAGCGCTAGGATCGCATTAAGGGGTTGGTGGGCTAGTGGCATTGTAGGGCCGTGACTGCCGGGAGGCCAGGCGATGCCGGGTTGAAGGGCAATGCTGAGGGACCAGTAAAGGAAGTAGAGATAGTTAGTGTGAGGACAATGGTTAGGTTAGTTAAATGCGTGGATGGATGGGATATGGGGGTGCGAGAAATGAACTTCGGAAAGCGGAGTAATCTGTCAATTCAAAATTAGCTGGATAACCTACAGTTAATTTTGACTATGGGGCTGTGTCCGATCAAATATCTGGAAAACCTACAGTTAATTTAGGCAGATTGCTCCTGACATGATACATACAGCTTAAATAACTGGAGGTTTTCCAGTTATTTAAGCTAAAATCAATATTTCAGAGGAATTAGCTGGAGGTTTTCCAGCTAATTCGCAGGTAAGTGGGTCGGGCGGGGCGGGCTGCTGCAGCTGGGGGATCTTTCATCCCCCGGCGGCTCGCCGCGTAATAGCGGCGCAGCTCCGAGCGCGGCCAGGGTGCCGCCTGTAACCGCCGCGCACGACGCATTCCGCGCTATTGAGCGCGGCTCGCCGGGCAAGCCCACAGGCACAGCCCGTGAGCCCGGCTAGCGGAACAGCGCTGGCAGCCGTTCCGCGCTCAGCTCGGCGGTCGACGCGAGCCGCAAGTCGGCCCCGCCGAGCCGGTCGGCGCTGCCGATGCCGACCGCCTTCATCCCGGCGGCGTTGATCGCCGCGATGCCTGCGGCCGCGTCTTCGACGCCGACGCAGTTCTCCGGCGGAACGCCGAGCAGCTCCGCCGCCCGGAGAAAGATCTCCGGGTCCGGCTTGCCCTTGGCGACGCCGGCAGGGTCCGCCACCGCCTGGAACAAGGAGCCGGCGTCCAGCCGCTCCAGGATCAGCGGGGCGTTGTGGCTGGCCGAGGCCAGCCCGGCGGCGATCCCCCGCTCGCGCAGCGCGGCCAGCAGCTCGCGGATGCCCGGCAGCACATCACCGGGCGTCAGTTGACCGATCAGCTCGCGGTAACGGTCGTTCTTTCGCGTAGCGAGATCTTCCTTCTCCGCGGCGGTCCAGGAACGGCGGCTCTTCTCCAGCAGAATTTCCAGCGACTCGCTCCGGCTAACGCCTTTAAGCCGTTCGTTGACATTCCGGTCAAAGGGAATGCCCAGTTCGTCGGCAAGCTCCTTCCAGGCAAGATAATGATACTCCGCCGTATCCGTGATCACGCCGTCCAGGTCGAAAATCACCGCCTCCAGCCGCGCGGCCAAGGAAATCGCAACTTTCTTTCCCGGCCGCAGGTGGACCAGCTCCCCTTTATGCCGAATCGTAATTGGCTCGCCTTCAAGCAAGGTGTACGTCACCTCATCGTGCCCGATAAAAACCTCCAGCAATCTGCCCCGGTTCGCCACTTTGAACCGGCAGCTCTCCCACTGCTGCGGCAATGCGGGCGAGAACGACAGAATGCCGTCCCCATACAGCCGCAGACCGCCGAAACCCTGCACGACCGACATCCAAGAGCCCGCCATCGCGGCGGTATGGAGGCCGTCTTTTACATTCCGGTTGACGTCATCCAGATCCATTCGTACCGTACGATTGAAATACCCGTAGGCCCCCTCCAAATCGCCGATCTCCGCGGACATGATGCTGTGTATGCAGGGCGATAAGGAGGAATCATGCGTGGTCAGCGGCTCGTAATACCGGTAATTCCGGATTTTTTCGGCCAGGGTGAACCGGTCTCCGAGCAAAAACGTCGCCATAACAAAATCGGCTTGCTTCAACACCTGATGGCGGTAAATAACGAGCGGATGATAATGCAGCAACAATGGGTACTTATCTCCCGGCGTGCCCGCAAAATCCCACTTTTTCTTCGATAAGAACGTATCGTCCTGCGCGTAAATCCCGAGTTCGTCATTAAAAGGAACAAACATAAGATCCGCTGCTCGCTTCCACTCCGTCAACTCGGTGTCCGTAAGTCCGATGTCCCGCTGCAGACGAGCGTAATGCTCCGGATAGTTCCTCCGCAGCAAATCCGCCGTTTCGCAGGCATAATTCAGCTGTTCCCTGACCATCAGGTTCGTGTAAGCATTGTTATTGACGATGGCCGTGTACTCGTCCGGTCCGGTGACGGCATCGATGCAGAAAGCCCCGCCCTGTACCGGGTTAAAGTGGCCGAGATCGACCCAGAACCGGGACGTCTCGAAGAGAATCTCCGCGCCTTTCTCGGCGAGAAACTCCGCATCTCCCGTCGCCAGCACATACTGCCGGATTCCATAAGCGATATCCGCATTAATGTGCGCCTGCGCCGTTCCCGCCGGGAAAAAGGCCGAATTCTCCTCACCGGCGATCGTCCGCCACGGATAGAGCGCCCCTTGCTGCGACATTTCCTCCGCGCGTTCCCGTGCTTTGTTCAGCGTCGCATAGCGGAACTCCAGCAACGCACGGGCGATTTCCGGCTGGGTGAACGTAAAGAAAGGCAGCATATACATTTCCGTATCCCAAAAGTAATGCCCCTCGTATCCTTCGCCGGTCAGCCCTTTGGCCCCGATATTGGTGACTCCGTCCCGCCCCACCGACTGCAGCAGGCCGAAGGCGTTGAACCGCATCCCCTGCTGAAGCGCGGGATCGCCCTGAATTTCCACGTCCCCCCGGCTCCAGAACCGGTCCAAAAAGGCACGCTGTTCAGCAGCCAGCGCCTCAAACCCCGTTTCTTCGGCACCCGCTAGCACCTCGGCGTCGCGGGCGGCGAGTTCCTCCTCCGGGTAGTCCCTGGAGGTATGGTAGGCAATATACTTGGTGAGCCGCACGGTCTCCCCGTTTTCCAGCGGAAACACATACTGAATCCCTTTGCGCGGACCGTCCGCAATTACTCTATCTTCCACTTCTCCCGGAGCATCCATGGAGTGCCGTATTCCCGTCACCAGCGTAAATCCGGTATGCCGAGTCCGATGTTTCATCCAACATCCGGCGGCATCCCTTCCGCTCTCTTCCAGAAGGAGACTGGGCTCCAGACGGCGCGCCCCCACTCTCGGATCACCCGGTGAACCTCCTTCCGCTCCCGCAACCTCCCCGTTAATGAGCGAGATCAATCTCAGTTCTCCCTCAAAATTGAGTGCCGTAACCTCATAAGAGATCGCCGCAAGATGCTTACGTTCAAGGGCCACGAGGCGACGGATTTGAATTCTTACCCGGTGACCGGCCGGCGATTCCCATTCCACCATCCGCTGCAGCACCCCACTCTTCATATCCAGCTCCCTACTGTGCATGTGGACGGTTCCGCTTTGCAAGCTGAAGGGGTAACCTTCGATCTCAAGCCGGATGATTTTGGCATCAGGTACATTCAGCATCGCATGGTTACGCGCCGGATATCCGTAAGCTCCTTCCGGATAATGGATCGGCTCCGAGTCATAAAATCCGTTCAAATAATTGCCGGTAACCGACGAACCTTCCGTGCCATGGTACCCTTCTTCAAAATTGCCGCGCAGCCCGATATAGCCGTTCCCGAGCGCAAAAACACTCTCGTTTCGCTGATGATTTTTTTCCGAATACTCCTCTTCCCGGATCCTCCACGCTTCGTAAGGATACAAAGCTTCCGGATGCGTGCTCTGCTCCAGCTTGTTCTGTATTTTCATAGACATGAGGTTCCTCCCGAAACGAAACTGGTCTCCCAAAGACAGCGAACTCAGCCTTTCACCGAACCGCCCATCAGCCCTCTGACAAAGTATTTTTGCAGTAGGAAAAAGATCGCAAGCGGCATCAGCATTGAAATGAACGCGGCCGAGGTCAGCAAGTGCCAGTCATTGCCGCGCGAGCCGACGAGATCGGCGATTTTCATCGACATGACTTGTACGTCAGGCTGGTTCCCGATAAAGATGAGCGAAACGAGATAATCGTTCCATACCCACAGGAATTGAAAAATACCGATAGAAGCAAGCGCCGGTACGGACAAAGGTAAAATCAGCCGCGAGAAGATCGTAAAATGGCTCGCCCCGTCGATGAAGGCCGATTCGAACAAATCCTTCGGCAGTTGGCTGATGAAGTTATACATAAAATAGATCACTAGCGGCAAGCCGAAGGCTGTGTGCGCCAGCCAGATGCCGAGGTAACTCCCGTTGAGCCCCAGCGCCGTATAATCTTTGAGGACCGGGATCAACGCTACCTGTAGCGGAATGACGAGCATGGCGATAATGACGACGAACAACGTCTTCCGGCCCGGGAAGCGCAGCCAAGCAAACGCATAAGCGGCAAAAGAAGATATCAGGACCGGAATCACCGTTGCCGGGACCGCGATCGTCAGCGTGTTCCAGAACGCCTGGGACAGGCCGCTGCCTTTTTGCACCGTTTCGCTGCCGTCTGCATTTTTCAGCTTATACTCCTTGCCGGACAGTACGTTTTTGTAATTGTCCAGCGTCAGCGCCGGCTTAAACTCCCAGCCCTGCTCCATCACGCTTAGCGTGCGGGCTCTGCGGTTCTCCCACATCAGGCGGTCGCCGTCCACGGTCACCCCCGATTTCAGTTGATCATCGGAGAACGTTTTGCCGCCCACTTCGATCGGCTGCCGCAAATCCGTCTCTTTGGGCAACTTGATACTCTCGCCGGATTTCTTCCAATCCTGATGGGGGAACACGTTCCACCAGCCGGTTTGCAGAATATCCGCCGCGGGCCGGAAGGAAGAAATGAACAAGCCGAGCGTAGGGATCAGCCACAGCAAGCAAATGAATCCGAGGATGACGTTAACGAGTGTTTTGCTACCTTTTCTCTTTTTTCGGCCGACCATTAGAATCCCCCCTGTTTGCGGAACTGGCGCAGATTAATGAGGATCACCGGCAAGACGGCAATGAGCAGCACAATCGCCAGAGTAGAACCGTATCCGAAATTCCGGTACATGAAAAACTGCCGGTAGAACTGCGTGGCAACGACTTCCGTATCGTATTGACCCCCTGTCATCACCATGACGACGTCAAATATTTTCAGCGTAAAGACGATAATCGTGGTAGTTACCGTAAGAATCGTCGCGGAGATATAAGGAATCATGATGCCGAAAAAGATTTTCACTTCCCCCGCCCCGTCCACGCGCGCCGCCTCCAAAATATCCTCGGGAACCCCTTTAATGGCGGCGGAGAAGATCACCATGGCAAAGCCCGTTTGCATCCAGATCAGAATAAGAATGAGAAAAAAGTTGTTCCACGGCTGAATCATACTTGTCCAGGCCTGCGGCTCGCCTCCGAAAAAAGTAACGATCGCATTGAGCATACCGATTTGCTCATCGCCCGGCTGATAGTAGTAAACAAATTTCCAGATGACCCCGGCGGCCACGAAAGAAATGGCCATCGGCATGAAAATGATCGACTTGGCCAGTTTCTCGAAACTGCTCCGGTCCGCCAATATCGCAATCAGCAAACCAAGACCTACGCAGGCCAGGGTGCCGACAAACACCCACAGTAGATTGTTGCGAAGCGCGATGCCCATCAAGCGATCACTGAAGATGGCGGCGTAATTCGAAAGGCCGACGAATTTTTCCGAGGATGCATTGAAAAAGCTCAGGTAGAGCGTCCGCAGCGCGGGCAAAACCAGCAGCCAGCCTAACAGGATCACTCCCGGCCCGATGAAAATATACGGCAGAACTTTCCGGCGCACCCGCTCGGGATATTGTTCGGCCGCGAGATTCAGCGTAAAGTACAGCAGATACACGCCCAATACGCCCCATATGACCGCCAGCACGGCCGTCACCAACGGGTTCAACGTAGAATCGCGGAAAAACATAAAAATCGCGCCATGAACCACGAGATTGCCTAAAAGAATAACGACCGACAACAGCACGGCTTTCAGGCTAACTCCCTGCTTCGCTTGTGCACTCATAATGGCTCCTCCTTAAAGTTTGCGGAGCAAACTACTTCGTAAGCGTTCACTTAGTTTTGCGGAGCAAAACTAACTTCGCAAGTAAGCATTCACTATATTGGATGAACTCTGAAATGGAAGTGGGGGCAAGTAAGTAAAATGTTCCTGCGATTGCTGTTGTTCCCAGATTTCATGATTATATAAAATCAAATTTGGTAGAAATCCAGTCACAAAGGCGACCACTATCGTTTCTTCGGAATCATTTTACT
>DJTQ01000075.1:0-253 GCA_002439285.1 Paenibacillaceae bacterium UBA6304 | reverse complement strand
TCATTTTACTACCTTGCCTGCATCCTTTTCGTTAATTCACTCCTATATAGTTTTGTGGAGCAAAACTGACGACTTCTTAAGCATTTACCAAGCTTGTTGGCTTCGATAATAAAAGAGGGGCCCGCTCGCATTTAAGTCAGCCCCTCTCCTGATCCGCTGCCTCTCTTGTTCCGCTGCCTCTCGGCAGATCCATTGCCTAATTGGCAGTGCCAATCCCTCATCTGCCCGATCCTAACGGACACCAGGGCCGTTA
>DJTQ01000066.1 GCA_002439285.1 Paenibacillaceae bacterium UBA6304 | reverse complement strand
GGCGCTTGATGGTTTGAGACCATGGTATAATGGTGAAAACGGTTCGGATAGAACGTAAGAGTGAGGGTGAGGTCAATGAAACAGTTGATTGTTCACTGCGGCCCTGATTCCACCCAGATGGCGCTGCTGGAAGATGATAAATTGGTGGAATATGCAGCGGAGCGTTCTCAAAAAAGAGGACTGGTAGGCAGTTTTTTTAAAGGAAAAGTCATGAATGTCATCCCTGGTATGCAGGCTGCTTTCGTTGATATTGGTCAGAAGAAGAATGCATTTCTCTATATTGATGATTTATTGCACCCTCATTTGGAGAAACAGCCCAAGCAAAAACCTCCGATATCGGATTTACTTAAAGCGGGCCAGGAATTAATCGTGCAGGTCGTCAAAGAAGCTATCGGGAACAAGGGCGCGCGGGTAACGACACACTATTCGCTACCCGGACGTTGGCTTGTCTACATGCCGTCAGCCGGTTATGTGGCTGTCTCCAAGAAAATCGGGCAAGAGGAAGAACGCTCCCGTCTCAAAGAGATCGGAGAGGAACTGCGAACGGTTGAAGAAGGGCTTATCCTGCGGACGGTTGCCGAATATGCGGAGAAAGAAGCGGTCGCGGAGGATCTTGCCCAGTTAAGGGAGCAGTGGGAAACGATTTTAGTTAAAGGCGAACAAGCCTCTGCCCCGGCCGCTTTGCATCATGATCTCAGCATGGTCCAACGATTGATGCGGGATGTTTACAGCCCGGCAACAGATGAGCTGATCATGGATTGTCCGGAACAAGCCGGAGAGGCGACAGCTTTTCTGGCGGCAATGCTGCAAGGCAAACAACCGAATATCCGGATTTATAAGGCCGATATCCCTCTGTTTGATTACTACGGAATCAGGCAACAACTCGATAAAGACTTTCAACGCAAGGTTTGGCTGCCGGGAGGCGGGTATCTGGTCTGGGACACGACGGAAGCTTTAACAGTGATCGATGTAAATACGGGGAAATTCACCGGGGGAGACAATTTGGAGGATACCGTTTTCCGCACGAATGTAGAGGCGGCTAGGGAGATCGCCAGGCTTGTCCGGCTGAGGGATACCGGCGGAATTATCATTGTCGATTTCATCGATATGAGCAGCGACGATCATCGTTCAGCAGTATGTGATACGCTGGAAGCCTCATTGAACGGCGATCGGACACAGCATCATATTTTGGGGTGGACCAAACTCGGGTTGCTCGAAATGACCCGGAAAAGAATGCGGGAGCAACCTGTTTTTTTAGGTGATGATTGATTTCTGAATAAATCCGTGGTAGTATATTAAGGTATGTGTTATGAGTTAGCCTTGTACACATGCTGTAACCGCTCCGATCGGGTTGGAAAGTCCGTCTGTTCTTATGGGCAACGGCACCTAAATCAGGCGAGTCTGAGACATGAGGAGGTGCAAGCAAATGTACGCAATTATTGAAACTGGCGGTAAACAATACCGTGTTCAAGAAGGCGATGTTCTTTACATCGAGAAATTGAACGCTGAAGATGGCGCAAGCGTGACGTTCGATCGCGTGTTGGCAGTATCTAAAGGTGAAGGTTTGGTAACAGGAGCTCCATTGGTATCCGGCGCAAGTGTAACGGCGAAAGTCGAAAAACACGGCAAAGGCCAAAAAGTGATCGTTTACAAATACAAGCCTAAGAAGAACTACCACAAAAAACAAGGTCATCGTCAACCTTACACGAAAGTGACCATCGAGAAAATCCAAGCGTAAGTAGGTGCGATGAATGATTATCGTCTCCATTTTGCGCGGTAGGGATAACGATATTACTGGTATTAAAGTGACGGGTCATGCAGAATATGCCGATCCAGGAGAGGATATTGTATGTGCCGCTGTATCCGCCGTTACCGTAGGTACGGTGAATTCTATTGAGGCGCTTACGGGAACCGTGATGAAGGCCAAGATGAAAAGCGGCTTTCTGAACGCGAATCTTCCCGGTGATGTTCATCCGGATACGGTCCATCAGGTGCAGCTGTTGCTTTCATCCATGGTCGTTATGCTCCGAACTATCGAAGGCTCATACGGAATGTATATTCAAATAAAAGACGTGAATATTTGAAGAAGGAGGTAGATGGACAATGTTGAAATTGGATCTTCAGTTGTTCGCTTCGAAAAAGGGCGTAGGCTCCACGAAAAACGGACGCGACAGCATCTCGAAACGCCTTGGCGTTAAACGTGCTGACGGCCAAACCGTTACCGGCGGAAGCATTCTTGTTCGCCAACGCGGCACGAAAATTCATCCGGGTACCAACGTGGGAATCGGTAAAGACGACACTCTGTTCGCGAAAGTGGACGGCGTCGTGAAATTCGAACGTTGGGGTCGCGACCGTAAAAAAGTGAGCGTCTACCCAGTAGAAATCGCTCCAGTAGCAGCTGCAGTAGAAGCTTAAGAGCTTCGCTCCGGTTAGCAGAACTTTCGAAAGCCCTCGGCATGTGAATGCCGGGGGCTTTCTTTTTGAAATGATGGAATTAGGGGCATGGGCGCTTTGCCGAATGAAGCAGAAAGTATATATTTTGGAACGTTATTCGGACAAGGTTTGTGATATACTGGGTATTGATGTCAGGGTGGAAAGTTCACCCAATCTGTTTAGAGGAACGGGGTAACTCATGAAACATCGGTTCGTGGCGCCTGCGATTGTGGCCGCGCTATCCATTGCTTGTCTGGTTCTTATGTATTATTTTCATTCACCGGTAGGGTATATCATCATTGCTCTGTGCCTTTTATGCCTGTTCTTCGGGTATGTAAAGTATATAAACAGACAGGCGGAGAACGAACGGAAGCAATTGCTCGAATCCGTGCAAAGAACGGCTGCAGCGACCCTTGGCCATCATCGCCATGATTGGATGAACGATCTGCAGATTTTATACGGATATATTCAGCTGGGCAAGTATGATAAACTGGCGGGATGTGTGGAAAGAATAAAAGAAGGCATGGTAGCAGACAGCAAGATTTCCAGGTTGGGCATACCGTCGCTCGTATTTTACTTGCATTCGTTCCGCGAAATGAACGGGTCGGTCCAGCTTGAGGTGTGCGTGCAGGAGGACCTGCAGCTCGGGAATTTATTGACGGCGGAAGATGCGGAACAATTCACGGAAGCGATCATATCGACGATCCGGGCTTATCAATTTACGGGACGATCCTCCTGGGGGGATGTTCTGCAGCTTAAACTGTCTCTTTGCCGTGAAGGCGGCGAAGTGCTGGCTATCTTTGAGCGTCAGGATAAAGCTTCGGACAATGTGGATATGTTAAAACGCCATTTGGATAAATGGAATTCCGGCAAAAGAGTGCTTGCGGAGCAGATTGATTCAAATCCTGAATCATTGAGATTCCGTGTAGCTTGCGCAAACTAGAATGGGGTGAATGCATGTTTGTAGATAAAGCAAAGATATATGTTAAAGGCGGAGATGGCGGAGACGGAATCGTTTCTTTCCGTAGAGAGAAGTATGTGCCTGAAGGCGGACCGGCCGGTGGAGACGGGGGCAGGGGCGGCGATGTCATTTTCCGGGTTGACGAGGGTCTCAGAACATTGATGGATTTCAGATACCAACGTCACTTCAAGGCACAGCGAGGGGTAAAAGGGCGCAATAAGAGCCAGCACGGAGCTAATGCAGAAAGCATGGTCGTGCGCATTCCTCCGGGTACGGTTATCATTGACGATGATACACAAGAAGTACTGGCGGATATGACGCATCACGGTCAACAGATCGTCGTTGCGAGAGGCGGACGCGGTGGACGCGGGAATACCCGCTTCGCTACGCCGAACAATACGGCGCCGGAATTGGCCGAGCATGGCGAGGAAGGCCAGGAACGCTGGATTGTGCTTGAGTTGAAGGTAATGGCGGATGTCGGACTTGTCGGTTTCCCGAGTGTTGGTAAATCGACGCTACTGTCTGTGGTATCGGCAGCCAATCCGAAGATTGGGGCCTATCATTTTACCACAATTACACCAAATTTGGGTGTGGTGGATGTCAGTGAAGGTCGCAGTTTTGTCATGGCCGACCTTCCGGGGCTCATTGAAGGAGCTCACGAGGGCGTCGGGCTGGGGCATGAATTCTTGCGTCATGTAGAGCGGACCCGGATCATCATTCATGTCGTTGACATGTCCGGTTCCGAAGGGCGGGACCCGTTTGATGACTGGATGAAGATCAATGATGAGATCAAGCTGTATAATGCCGATCTGGAGAGCCGTCCTCAAATCGTAGCGGCCAATAAAATGGACATGCCTGGGGCGGAGGAGAACCTGGAGAAATTCCGCGAGCAGGTGAAGGATATCCGTCCGGACCTGGAGATCCTCCCTATTTCTTCGTTGACCCGTCAGGGTGTGCAAGAATTGCTCTACCGGGCTGCCGATATGCTGGATGAGATTCCGGAGGCCCCGGCCATTGAAGAGGTCACGGAACTCAGCGAACGGAAAGTTTACAAGCTGGATAAAGCGGAAGACAACAGCTTCACGATCCGGAGAGAGAACGAGATGTATGTGGTCGAGAGCCCGAAGATCGAGCGGATGATGAAGCGCATGCAGCTTAATACCCATGATGCGATCTTGAAATTGGCCCGTACCATGCGTCATATGGGTGTGGATGAGGAATTGCGGAACCGCGGCGCCAAGGATGGCACCATAGTCCGTATCGGCGATTTCGAATTCGAATTCGTTGAAGGCAGCAGTTACTATTAATACAAGTCCATAGACATGATCAAACGGATACCGTCCTAAAGCAGGACATAGTATCCGTTTTTCGCATATATAGACGCCCTATTTTACAAATTTGGATTGCCTCTAAATGAGGTTTCCGTTATAATGTCCACTATACGAAAACATAAGTCTCTAAGGAGAGGACATTTGTGAAGGAGCGTTATTATTTAGTCCGAGAGGATATTTTACCAGAGGCCGTCATCAAGACGTTGCAGGTCAAACAGCTTCTTGCGGCCGGGGATATAAAGACTGTCCATGATGCGGTGGCCCAAGTGGGATTAAGTCGCAGTGCTTTTTATAAATATAAAGACGGCATACACCTGTTAAATGAGATTGAACGGGAGAGTATTGTTACGATTTCTTTCGATCTGGAACACACTTCAGGGATTTTGTCCAAAGTGCTGTCATTAATTGCTGGTTCGGGAGGAAATGTTCTTACCATCAACCAAAGCATTCCGCTTCAGGGCAGAGCCAATGTAGTTATTTCTGTGGAAACCTCCCGGCTGACAGAGGAACTCGATGACTTGATGGAACTGCTTCAAACCACTCCCGGCGTCAGAAAGACACAGATCGTTGGTCAGGGATAAGACTTTTTACCGGAGTTTACTAGAAAGGGGCCAGAAAATGAAACCTGTTAAAGTTGGATTGTTAGGATTGGGCACCGTAGGAACGGGCGTCGTCCGGATTGTGGAAGGACATCAAGAGGACTTGAGCAGTCAAGTGGGCTCCCCTATTGTCATTGAGAAAATAGCCGTTAAGAGTTTGGATAAGAAACGGAATATTGAAATTGATAGCAGCAAGTTGACGGAAGACCCATGGGAGGTAATTCGCGATCCGGAAATCGATGTTATCGTGGAAGTAATGGGTGGCATTGCCGGCACAAAAGAATATATTCTGGAAGCCCTTGACCGGGGTAAGCATATCGTTACGGCCAATAAAGACTTGATGGCATTGTATGGATCTGAAATTCTGGCTAAAGCTTTGGAGAAACAATGCGATGTATTCTATGAAGCAAGTGTGGCAGGCGGCATTCCGATTATCCGCACATTGATCGAAGGCTTCTCCTCGGATCGAATCATGAAAATCATGGGGATAGTCAACGGAACGACAAACTATATTTTATCCAAAATGAGTCAGGAAGGTGCTTCGTATGAAGATGTCCTTGCCGAAGCTCAGGAACTTGGCTATGCGGAAGCGGATCCTACTTCGGATGTCGAAGGGCTGGATGCGGCGCGCAAAATGGCTATTCTCGGTACGCTCGGATTCCGGACCAATGTTGAATTGCAGGATGTGCAGGTCCGTGGGATTTCATCCGTAAGCAAAGAGGATATTCAATACGCCAAGCGTCTCGGATACGAGATGAAGCTGCTTGGCATCGCGGATCGTCAGGATGACGAATTCAGCATCGCCGTGCAGCCGACCATGGTTAAGAAGAGCCACCCAATTGCGGCGGTGAACGGGGTTTACAATGCGGTATACGTATATGGCGAAGCCGTAGGCGAGACCATGTTCTACGGAGCCGGTGCTGGAGAAATGCCGACGGCCACTTCCGTTGTAGCCGATTTGGTGGCTGTCGTCAAAAATCTGAAGCTGGGTGTCAACGGTCTTAAGGCCATTGTTCCTTACAAGCCGAAGAAGCTGAAGAGCGATGATCAAATTGCGTATAAGAATTTCCTGCTGCTTCAAGTCGCTGACAAAGCGGGGGTATTGGCACAAATTACCCAAGTGTTCGCTGAGTACGGAATAAGCTTAGAATCGGTAGTCCAGTCGCCTAACGTGGACACCCCGGATGCCGAAATAATGATTGTTACCCATAACGCCAGCAAAGCAAGTATGGATCAAGTGCTAAACCATTTTGAAACCTTGGATGTGATCCGTCGGGTCAAAAGCGTATATCGCGTAGAAGGGTAGTACATCACGATTTCGCAAGAAGTGCGTATCCCATATTCACAAAAGGAGTCTCCACCCATGAATGGCATTAGCTTATTTAAAACTTGTAATAAATATGGAGGGGAGGTTCGCTGCCATGATCAGGAATGAAGGAGTTCGGGTTAAAGTCCCGGCAAGTACGGCCAATTTGGGACCGGGTTTCGATACACTTGGCATGGCGCTCACCCTCTATGCTTGGATCGAGATGAAGCCGGCGGAAACCACTATTTTTTACTTGCATGGCGAGAATCTGGACGGATTGCCGACAGACAAAAGCAATTTGCTCTACAAAGTAGCGCAAACCGTATTCGAAGAAGCGGGAGTATGTATTCCTGAACTGGAGATTTCGATGTATTCCGATATTCCATTAACGCGCGGGCTTGGAAGCAGCGCCTCGGCTATCGTAGGTGCTTTGTACGCCGCCAATTTGCTGATCGGTTCGCCACTGAGCCGAGA
>DJTQ01000076.1 GCA_002439285.1 Paenibacillaceae bacterium UBA6304 | reverse complement strand
TATTTCTAAGACATCACATCCAGGACGTGATGTTCCTCATCATTTGAGCTCCATCCCTTACTTCCAAGTCACGGATCTCCTGTTATTCAATCGTGGCAGGGTCCATGTAGAAGACTTCCCACAGATGACCATCGGGGTCTTGGAAGCTCCATCCGTACATAAATCCATGATCCACCGGATCATTAAACTTCGTTCCCCCGGCCGCCAAAGCCCGGTTTACGATCTCGTCCACCTGCTCTCTGCTATCCGCGGAAAAGGCGAGAATGACTTCGGCATGGCTGGTTGTATCGGTAATTTCCTTGTTCGTAAAGCTCATGAAGTGTTGTTCGGTCTGCAGCATAGCAAAAATATGCTCGCTAATCACGAGACATGCAGCATCCTCGTTCGTAAATTGAGGGTTAAACTGAAAACCGATCTCGTTAAAAAATCGCTTCGTCTTGTTCAAATCTTTGACCGGCAAATTGACAAAGATTTGATTTAATTGAACTGCCATCGAGATACCACCTCATCTTGGATTGGGATAGAATGTCTGCAGGACTGTTCATGATGTAATTTCTTTGCTCGCTATATCAAACTGAGAACAAAGGTTCGTATTCATCCTATCACACAACACAAGATTTGGGAATTGAAAATTTGAAATATAATCTATCTCGCCCCTGGCGAGTCTTCATCCTGGGTTTGCATATTCGCTAGCAGCTTCTCGTGAATCGCCAAATACTGCCGCAGCTCCTCATCGCTAAGCACTTGAAACAGCTCGGTGCGAAGCTCTTGGCCTTTACGCTGCGCTTCCGCGAATATTTCCGCGCCCGATTCGGTGATCGCCAGCAGCACATTTCGCCGGTCGTTTTCGTTGTACTGCCGCTCAGCAAGTCCCAGCTTGATGAGACGATTAGCGATATTCGTCATCGCTCCCGGTGTATAGCCTAACTGTTTCGCCAAGATCGTTTGCTTTTGCGGCCCTTTGGCCTTCAATTCGCCAAGCACGATTACCGGTGAGATCCCGAGATTATGAGGAAAAGATTTCATCCACCGGATGATCGCTTCGTTCGTAAACAGCTCACCGGTATGGATCAGCTTAAATAGATCGGCTTGCTCCAAGATCGTCCTCCCATCCTATATCCCATTATCTGAGTTTGGTTGCTCCGCCGTCGACCATAATGGTTTGTCCCGTGATGTAACTGGAATCTTCGCTAGCAAGGAATACCGCTACCCGGCCAATATCTCCTTCCAGTTCGCCTAAGCGTCTGAGCGGAATGCGGTTCAGCATCGCTTGATATTCCTCAGGATGCTCGGTGCTCCATTGCTGAATACCAGGCGAGTTAGCAATCGGGGAAATGATATTGACGTTAATGCCAAATTCACCAAATTCATTAGCCGCCACCCGGGTAATCCCTCGGATCGCTTCTTTAGCCGCCGCATAGCTGCCTTGATTAACATCCCCGTTAATGCCCGCGCCGGAGGCAAAGTTGATGATATTGCCTTTAGTTTCCTTCAGGTAAGGCAATGCTGCCTGCATCAGGTATAGTGTCGGATAGAATCCGGTATTAAAAGAAAGATCCAAATGTTCCTGGGTCATCTCGGCAATCGAGACCATTCTCGATGCGTGTGCGTTATTGACCAGAACATCAAGCTTGCCGAGACGATCGACAACCTGCTTCACAATCCCGGCAAGTTTGTCGCGCTCCGCCAGGTTTGCCTGAATGAACATAGAATTAGGGGCAAATTCCTGCAGCTCCTTCAGTGTTTTCTGACCCTGTTCTTCATTCAAATCGGCAATCGCAACCGTCGCGCCCTCTTTGACGAAAGCCATTGCCATCCCTTTTCCGATTCCGGATGCTCCCCCGGTGATTAATGCTACTTTGTTTGTGAGTTTTGTCATTGTGAACATCTCCTTCACATCTATTATAGTTCTAAACATTTCAAGATTAAAGTATTTAAAATTAAAACATATAGGTGTATACTATTACATACCAAGGCTGTTCCCGGATAGTATCCCGAGAATAGTCTTTTTCATTATTTCGGTTTTTATGCTTATGCAGCTCATTGTTCTCTTAAATAACACAAAAAAGCCGCATTGCTGCGGCCCCCGTGTCGGATCATGACTCATGCATATCAATATCCTGTTATTTATTCTTCTTCAAACTCCACATTATGATAGACTTGCTGCACATCTTCCAAGTCCTCAAGCGCATCGATCAGTTTCTCGAATTGCGGAACGGAATCCTCCGGTAGTGCGATATAGTTCTGGGCAAGCATCGTCAATTCGGCGACGGAAAACTCCGTAATGCCTGCTTGTCTAAACGCTTCTTGAACCTCATGGAACTGATCCGGCTCGGCATACACGATAATGTTCTCGTCTTCTTCCACGATATCGCGGACTTCAACATCCGATTCCATCATGAGCTCGAACACTTCATCCAACGTCTTGTCCGCCACGCCGATGACCGCTGTGGCATCAAACATATACGCCACGGAACCGCTCACGCCCATGTTGCCGCCACTCTTGTTGAATGCGGAGCGAACCGCAGAGGCCGTGCGGTTGACGTTATTCGTCAAGGTATCGACGATAACCATGGAACCGTTCGGTCCGAAGCCTTCGTAACGCAGTTCTTCGTAAGTTTCTTCTCCACTGCCTTTCGCCTTGTCCAATGCACGGTCAATGATTGCTTTAGGTACATTGTAAGTTTTGGCGCGTTCCAGAACGACTTTCAAAGCGCGGTTGGACTCGGGATCCGGCTCGCCTTTTTTGGCCGCTACATAAATCTCTACACCGAATTTAGCATAGATTCGGCTTGTATTCGCATCTTTCGAAGCTTTCTTTTCTTTAATATTGTTCCATTTACGACCCATGGTGTTACCTGCTTTCTTTATGAAATTTACGTTTTCTATTATAGCATCTTATCCCCTGTTGAAAAAACTATGGAATAGAGTAAAATTTATCGCCTACATGAGCAGAATCAACGAGCTCCCTATACGTCAAAATCGGTGACCAGCGATACAACCAGCCCTTCCCCGTCTAATCCCCAGTAAGATGCATAGTAGCCGATAAACTGATCTCCCAAATCCCGGGTCAACCGCTCCTCAGCCCTCCTATTTATCACTATATTAATTATAAACAATCACTTTTGGAGTGACCACCATCACTAGGGTTGACGCACCTAGCAAGGTACACTTATAAGTGTATGTTCAAAGTACGAAAGTGAGGATTTTCACAATGAAAAAAGGCTATATTCCTAACCAGCACGGGGCATGGGCGATGCTTCTGATTCCGTTTCTGTTCGGTATGTTTGCCGCTAAACCAAGCTGGGTGCATGCCTTGTTATTTCTAGGCTGGCTGCTCGTGTATTTGTTCTCGTTTCCCTTCCTGCAATGGGCACGGACCAAGAAATTACAGGTGTATGGCAAGCCCATGGTGCTGTATGGAGTAATACTCGTCCCGGTGGCGATAAGTTTGCTCCTGATCCAGCCGGAACTGTGGAAATGGGTTCCCTGCTTCATCCCGCTGTTCATCGTAAACTGGTATTTCGCGAAGAAGAAGCGCGAGCGCGCTTTCCTGAACGATCTCGCCGCGGTCATCCAATTTAGTCTCATCGTGTTTGTCGCTTATAGCGTCGGCGGTGGCGACAGCTGGACTCTGGCTACTGAATTGTTCGGACTTAGCATTCTTTATTTTACCGGTACCATTTTTTATGTAAAAACGATTATTCGCGAAAAAAACAATGTAGCCTTTTATCGGTTCTCCATCGGTTATCATCTTGTTTCTATCGTAGTTGCCGCCATCCTGTTTCCTCCGGGAATATTAATTCCGTTATTCCTGTTGCTGTTAAGAGCGATATGGTTTCCGCGGACTAAGATTACCGTGAAGAAGAGCGGTATGCTTGAAATCGCCTTTTCCTTAATCATGGCCATCACAGCCTTATCCGTCTTCTAATTCTCAATCATCCGCATAAAAAAACCGCCTGACGGCGTCTTTGGGGTTCGGACTTCTACGTTTGTGCGTGAGGAGGGATGGGTATGGGATTTCACCCGCTGTTAAAGTCGTGTTCTTATTGAATTTATTATAGGGTCAGAACACGACTTTAAAGGCGGGCCGTAAACTTTCCACCCCATACCCATTCCCTCTTCTATTCTACAT
>DJTQ01000374.1 GCA_002439285.1 Paenibacillaceae bacterium UBA6304 | reverse complement strand
AGCAGCAAATGCAGGAGGCTGCCGATAGGTTTGATTTTGAAGTCGCAGCAAAATACAGAGATAATCTTGATGCCGTCAAATACTTGCTGAATAAGGAAAAGGTCATCGGCTTCACCGAAGAAAACCGAAACATCGTTATTTTTGAGTCCTTGGACGCCGGTATGGTGAAGCTATTTCTAGTCAAACGGAATGAGATTCTATTTAGCGAAAAATATGAAGTGGAAGTTCCATGCCCGAAACATTTGCTTAAAGAGTGGCTAAGCCTAATCCAAACCCATTTCATGGAGGACTTGGCCCCTGGTTCTGACCGTCCCGCTGAGATCACCCGCGATGAAATCGATGAAGCCCAGATCATCTATAGTTATCTTCAGGGCAACGGCTGCAATAATTATTTCTTTATACCACAGGAATGGCTTAAGTCGGAGGACGATGCCGCAATTGAAGCAGCCTTCCAAACATGTAGTCCTTTCCTTGACAGTAGAATGTATAATGAGAACAAGCAAATTTAGTGAAGGAGGATTCTATGAACCACTATCCCAACGAAATTGAAGATTTTCATAGTACGCTGCTGAAACTTAAAGGAATTGTCGGTATTGAGAGCGGAGTTGATAACCTGGAGCCGATCGATTCGGCCATGCTGGGATTTCCTCCGTTTGCCCACCTGCCTCATGGAGCGCTCTTGCGTACCCAAGGCGGACATAAGAATGAAGTGCTAATCCAGGTTGAGCTGGAGACCGATTATTCGCCGGAAAGCTTGCAATCGATAGAATTTCTTGCCTGGTTCGTGCGGGATTGTGCAAGAGGAGGGACGGCTATCCAATTAAGACCTTTTGCACTTCCTCCTGATTCCCCGCAAGGAAGACAACTCGGTACGTCTTTGAGATACCATTTGGATCTGTTTGTCGCTGGCATCGAGGAATCCTTGCAACCGGCATACGAGACAATTATTGAGCTGACCCGCTCGCTGGAAATGGCAATTCGGCTATACGAGATTCCACTGAAATAACAATTTTATGATGATAAAGGGGAGAAACTATGAATCAAAATACGACAAAAGGGCGGCATCCGATTCTTTTTTCGCTTATGTTTGGCATTTTGTTAACCTTATTGGTCTCCATCGCCTCTGCTGTGGCGACAATCCTGGAACTGGGAGATAGAGGAATCATGTTGGCCCAGGGGTGTGCCTTCTTGATCATGGCTATTATCGTGACTGTGTATATGAACAAAAAAGACCGGGCTATGGCAAGTTTCGGATTCATCAAGCCCGATCTTCGAAAGGGAAAGGCAACGCTCTATTATATTCCGTTACTGATAATTGCAGTGGTTCAACCGATTATGGGCGGATTTAACCTGGAACTATCTCTCAAGGACGTCCTCATTGTTATCGTATTCTCGCTTCTTGTCGGCTACACGGAGGAATCGGTTTTTAGGGGGATTATCAGAGAAAGACTGCAATTCAAAGGAACGGTATTTTATATTGTCTTCTCCTCCCTGTTTTTTGGAATTCTACATATGGCTAACGCGCTAAACGGAACCGGAATTATACATATCCTGCTTCAAGTCATCAATGCCTTACTGATCGGGTTTATCCTCGCTTTGTTGATTGAAACAACAGGCAATATAATCCCATTGATCGCTTTTCATTTCCTGTTCGATACGCTTGCCCAACTGACGAGCAATGCCATTGTGGATCAAGAAGTGCTGGCGGTTTCGATTTTGAATGTATTGTACCTGTTATACGGAGCATATCTGATTTATGGTTTTATGAGCAGAAAAAAGGCGGGCTCCGCTAATCTGTCGATCTGAGGTGAATTCTGTGAGCCAGTTTAAATATGAAATTGTATCAATCAACATAAGTAAGCCTGAACTGATCCCGTACCAAAACAAAGAGATTTCGAGCGGGATATTCAAGCGTCCTGTGAATCAGCCGTTATTTTTATCGCAGGTGAACTTCGAGGGGGATGGACAAGCGGATTTGGTGCATCATGGCGGGCGAGACAAGGCCGTGTGCGTGTATCCGCACGAACATTATTCCTTTTGGGAGAATAAGCTGCACACGGAATTGGAATTTGGGGCTTTCGGTGAAAACCTGACTACGCACGGATTGTTGGAGAGCGATGTCTGCATCGGCGATATCTATCAGTTGGGAGAAGCGACTGTTCAGGTCAGCCAGCCCCGGCAGCCCTGCTACAAATTATCCGCCAGATATGGTGCTCCCGATATGCCCCTCCAAGTTCAGGAGACCGGCTTTACCGGATTTTATTTCCGGGTCCTTAAGGAGGGCGTTGTCTCCCGAATGGATGGCCTTCATTTAATATCTCGTCATCCTAAAGGAATAACACTCTCTTTCGCAAATGTGATCATGCATCAGGAGAAGGACCGGTTTGAAGACATAAAGAGAATTCTGGAGGTAGAGGAGCTCTCGGAGAGCTGGAGAGCTACTTTCCTTAAGCGTCTCCAAGGTCAAGAAACCAGTAACCGGGAGAGATTGTCCGGAAAATAGAGTAGACGAGGGCGGAAGCCCTGTCTACCCCGGTCTGCATGCTGCCCTTATCAACTGTCATCATGAACGGCCAAGCAAAGGTGCGATGAATTGGCGGAACACATCGCCGGGGAACTGCGACTTTTTACGTTTATCGTCGGTTAGAACCACAACAGTCTCAAGGGAGGGAATGACATGAATGTACTGTCCCCCAAAGCCTCGCGCATAGAAGTAATCGAAAGACGAGGATAGTACATATTCCTGGTCTCCCTCCTTCCCCATGTACGAATCCGCCCACCAATGCCAGCCATACCAGCCCCGGCGGGGCGCTTCCACGGAAATATGCGGTTGTACTGACTGTACGGCGAGTTCTTTGGAAATGATCTGCCGGTCTTTCCATGTTCCCTGTCTCAAAAAAAGCTGTCCGAATTTCAGCATATCCGACGGCCGCAGCCATAATCCGAAACCCCCGGTATGAATTCCTTGGGGATCTTGTTCCCATTTGTAGGATTCAATGCCCAGCGGGCCGAACAAATTTAGCTCAGCAAACCTGGCTGCCGACATACCCGAGGCTTGTACAAGAATGGCTGACAATAATTGCGAGACTCCGGAATTGTATTCCATTTTGTCTCCCGGAGCGTTGCTCAACGGCTGATCCAACACAAATTGCACCCAATCGGGGGATCGGGTCATCCGGGGAAATGAGTTTCGGCCGCCAAACTCGGTCCATTCGAAGCCGGCTGTCAATGTTAACAGGTGCAGTAGCGTGATTTCCCGGTAACGGGGATCAGGATGCGCGGCGAGCTGTGGAAAGAATGTACTGATCGGTGTATCGGTTTGCGGAAGCAACCGCTGATCCATCGCGAAGCAGAGGAGCGCTGACAATACGCTTTTGGTGCATGAATTGATTTTTGCGATATCCGTTGCGGCGTGATGATCTCTATAATGCTCGAAAACGAGTGTATCTTGCCTGCTTATTAAACAGCTTCGTAAATCCAAAGTGGAGATAGCTGAAGCTAGCGTAGATAAGTCCATAAGATCCTTCCCCCAATAAAAATCTGACTATAAGACAAGTTTACTTTAATCTCAGGCTTGCAACAAATCAGGCGCTGCCACCGGGAATTCATGGAGATTGTATGGTTAGGGCAGGATGAGCTACAATTAACTATGTAAAGGAGTGGATACAGATGGAGAGAATTCAATCACAAGAACAGTTCACTGAATTGATTCAGAGAGACAAGTTTACGGTGGTGAAATTTGATACGACCTGGTGCCCGGATTGCAAAAATCTGGACCGTTTTATCGGGGGCATCGTGGAGGAACATGTGGACAAGGACTTTTTCGCGATCGATGCCGAAGCGTTCCAACCGCTTGCTGAAGCCAATGAAGTCCGCGGGATTCCGAGTTTGCTGGTATACAAGAACGGAGAGAAAGTAGGCCATTTGCACAGTAAGTTCGCGAAGACACCGGCACAAGTAAATGAATACCTGGAAGCATTGGAAGCTCAGAAGTAAGAACTGAAATAAAACGGTAGATAAATAGGCCCCTTCTTTTAAAGAGGGAGGCCTATTTATTATTTTCGGAAGGGTGGACAACTCACAAGGCTGTCCGGATGTCTTCCTCCCGATTGCCAAGCTTTGCATCATAGGCACCAAATCGGAAATGAAATTTGATAGGAAATAGGAATGGCTATCCTCTTACTGTGACAAAATATAATAAAAAACGGGAGAGAAGCCGTAATGAGGAAAATAAAACACCGGATTCTTGGTGCAATCTTAATTTCGATTTTAGTTACGTTTAACATGTCCGGATGCCAAAATCCGAAACCGAAAGAACAGGATCTACTGAAATTAAAATCAGCCAATGGTACGCATGTCAAAAAAGTTATATTTCTCTTGGTTGACTCCTTGATGCCTCAATCTATAGACCGGGGCATCCGGAATGAAGAGCTTCCGACCCTGCAGTATCTTACCGAACAAGGACAATATTACAAAAACATGGTGAGCTCCTTTCCGACCATGTCCGTTTCGATTGACAGTACTTTGCTCACCGGAACCTATCCGGACAAACACAAGGTACCTGGGCTGACCTGGTATTCAGTTAAGGATAAGAAAGTGATTAACTACGGAACAGGGCCGATTGAAATCCTTCAACAAGGGGTCAATCGCGTATTGAATGATGCGATCATTCATTTGAATCAAGATCATTTGAATTCCGGCGTAACGACAATTCATGAGGATTTGGCTCGCCTCGGTTTGAAATCGGGCTCGATTAACGGCTTGATTTACAGGGGAACAAGAGATCATAGGCTGTCGATCCCCGGATGGATTCATGTACCGACAACTTTGCCACAAGAAATTCATGTGAAAGGACCGGACTTTATGACCTTGGGCTCATTGTCTAACCCGTTGAAGGGTCAGATTCCCCTGCCTGAAGGTGTGATTGACAAGTTAGGATTCAGTAACGATTATGCCATCGAAGCCGTCAAATATTTGGTCCGGACCCGGAAGTTGCCTGAGTTTCTGTTCGTGTATCTTCCTGATCTGGACCAGAAACTGCATAGGAACGGCCCTACTGCATTAAAGGGACTTAAAGACTTGGACCGGCAGCTTGCTTCCCTGCTTCAATCCTTCGGTTCGCGAGAGCAAGCTTTAAAAGATGCAGTGATAATTGTTGCCGGCGACAGCGGCATGACTCAAATCCGGCCAGCCGCTCAAAACCCGGAGATCGACCTGCCTGCTATATTTGGCGACACCCGGGTGTTAAGCCCGGGTGAATCCATGTCCGAGGAAAAGGAGTATCTCTTTGCTGTGAATGAAACGATGGCTTATGTCTATCCCCTGAAAAAGGATGCTTCAATAGAAAATGCAGCGGCTCAGCTACAAGCCGATCCCCGCATCGACTTCGTGGCCTGGAGTGACCGGGACCGGATTCACGTCAAGCAAGGAGGAACTTCAAAGCAACTCAGTTATATAGCCGGCGGAACGTTGAGGGATCCTTACCGGCAATCCTGGACGCTGGAAGGAGATACCGGCGTGTTGGATTTACGGGTGAATAAGGAAGATCAAACATTGGATTACGATGAATATCCCGATGCACTCATGAGATTGTCGAGCGCACTCGACTCCCACGAAGGTAATTATTTGGTCGTTACGGCTAAACCCGGATACGAACTGACGGACAAAAATTCGCCGAAACATGAAGGAGGAGGCGGCCACGGTTCCATGCGAAGAGCGGAGTCGTTGGTTCCCTTGATCATCAGCGGTACGGATGTAACACCCCGATCCTTGCGTGTGGTTGATTTGAAATATTATTTACTTGACCTTCTTACAAAGGACCTTCAAAATAATGGAATGAACTAAAGGAGATGATTTGTCAAAAAAGAAGAAAGATGGTGAACATAAGCTGATGCAAGCTAGTAGCTGGAAAAGAAATATGATCCTCTTCCTGAGCAGTCAGACGATTTCGCTATTTGGTTCGGCCTTGGTTCAATATGCGATCATGTGGCATATTTCACTGGCTACCGAGTCGGGTGTAATGATGACGCTGTATATCATTTGCGGTTTTATCCCGACCTTTATTTTGTCACCCTTTGCCGGTGTGTGGGCGGATCGGTTTAACCGCAAGCTTCTCATCATTTTGGCCGATGCCCTGATTGCGTTAGCTACTCTGATTTTGGCCATTTTATTTCTAATGGGGCATGATGAGATTTGGCTACTCTTTGTAATGGCTGCTGTGCGGGCGCTTGGAACCGGAATTCAAACCCCGGCGGTCGGTGCCATTTTGCCGCAAATTGTCCCAACTGAAAAGCTGACTCAAGTTAATGGTATTAACGGAACATTGCAAGCGATCATGACGTTTGTAGCCCCAATGGCCAGTGCCGCTCTAATGACAATGGCTTCTCTTGAAATTATCTTCTTTATTGACGTCATAACCGCAACGATTGCGATTATGACCCTACTTCTATTCTTTAAAATTCCAGCACATAAAAAGGCATCTGAGAAGCAGACCACGAGTTATTTCAGCGATTTTAAACAAGGCATCATCTACATTAAGCAACATGATTTTTTGAAAAGCTTCTTTCTGTTCTTCGCCATATTCTTTGTATTGATGGCCCCTGCGTCATTTCTGACGCCGCTACAGGTAATCCGCAGCTTTGGAAATGAAGTCTGGCGTTTAACCGCCATTGAGATTGCCTTTTCGGTCGGCATGATGGCAGGAGGCGGGTTCATTGCAGCCTGGGGCGGCTTCCGGAATAAAGTTCATACGATGACCCTCGCAAGTCTTCTTATGGGAGCTTGTACGCTGGCGCTGGGCCTTGTCCCTGTCTTCTGGATCTATTTGGTCTTCATGGCCGTATTTGGTTTGGCAATGCCCCTATTTAATACCCCGACCCTGGTTTTAGTCCAAGAGAGGGTAGAAGAGAGTTACTTAGGAAGAATATTCGGGGTGTTCGGGATGATTTCTACCTCGATGATGCCAGTAGGAATGCTCATTTTCGGCCCGATTGCCGATGTGATTCGAATCGAATGGCTGCTGATCGGGACCGGACTGTTTATCTTGATCCTCGCGTTATTCCTGGGCAGGAACAAAATATTACTTGAGGCCGGAAAGCCTAGCGTGAATGAGCAAGGATTGATTTAAAGCGATCGTACCGTAATATTGTTTTGAACAGAAGCATCGATTTCAATTTCATTTAGCCATGATCTTCGACCATAACGGTTAAGGTTCATGGCTTTTCCTTTTCCCCTTATTAATAATCATAAGTTTAGATGCTTGGGGGAATATATAAATTAAGCAAGCCGCCATAAGGAAAGAGAGTGAACAATAAATGGATTTGTATAGCGAACACGGAACCTACCAAGCTGGGGACATCGTCTATGTCTTTTACCGCAACCCGCATACCCAGGATGTGGCTAACATACAAGAGGCCGCCGTCGTGAACCATCCGGAGCAACCCGGAGAGCTCGCGGTGTTTCTTTATGAAACGTATTATCCACTGACACAGGAAATGGCCGTCTATGCTACGGCGGGCGAAGCGGAGCAAGCTTACGATCATTACTTTGGCAATGCACCGGAGGAGACACTGGAATGATCAACCCGTTTATGCCTAAGCTGGTTTATTTTGAACCGGACGCCTTGGAATATCCATTGGGTATAGAATTGCTCGAAAAATTCAAAAACATGGACGTTGAAATTCGCTATACGACCTCGCATAACCAAGTGAGGAATCTTCCGGGAGACAACGATTTTCAAAAATACCGGGTGGCCAAATCAACGCTGGTTGTCGGAATTCGGAAGACGCTGAAGTTCGACACCTCCAAGCCGTCGGCTGAATACGCTATTCCATTTGCCACAGGCTGCATGGGTCATTGCCATTACTGCTATTTGCAGACAACCATGGGGAGCAAGCCGTACATTCGCACCTATGTCAACGTAGATGAAATATTGGAGGCCGCCGACAAATACATGGAGGAACGAGCACCCGAATTCACCCGCTTCGAGGCAGCCTGTACTTCCGACATTGTGGGAATCGACCACTTAACCCACACATTAAAGCGTGCCATCGAGCATTTTGGCAATTCCTCCTACGGGAAATTAAGGTTCGTGACAAAGTTCCACCATGTGGATCATTTGCTGGATGCGAAGCACCAGGGAAAAACGAGATTCCGCTTTAGCGTCAATGCCGATTATGTGATTAAGAACTTTGAACCAGGAACCTCGCCATTGGACAAAAGAATTGAGGCCGCAGGAAAGGTTGCCAGAGCCGGTTACCCGCTGGGATTCATCGTTGCTCCGATTTATCTTCATGAAGGATGGGAGCAAGGTTATCGCCATATGTTTGAACGCCTTGATGCCGAATTGCCTGCCGACGCGCGGGATGATATAACTTTTGAATTTATCCAGCACCGATTTACTAAACCCGCCAAGCGGGTCATCGAGAAGAACTATCCGATGACCAAGCTGGAACTGGACGAAGAGAAGAGAAGATATAAATGGGGTAAATATGGCATCGGCAAATACATCTATCAAAAAGAGGAAGAAGAAGACCTGAAAAGTCATCTTTATACCGATATGGAGAAGTTCTTTCCGAAGGCGAAGCTGGAGTATTTTACTTGATGATGTCTGAATGTCCGGGCTGAAGAGGAAGAGCAAAGAGGTACATATAAAAATACTGGGCTGTTCTCTGTATGGAGAAACAGCCCATTTTTTGTCTCTAGATAAATTGGAACCATCGGAAATTGAACTGGCTACCCGGTAAGAAAACAAAGGTTACCGTTTGAATGCCTGTGATCCGCTCAAGTGTGAATTCTCTTTCGCAATAATCCTCCGAGTACGCAAACTCTACGATCTGACGAGATTCCCCATCAGTCCCTCGGAACAAGACATGCAGCGTATTCTTGTCGAGTGGAGAATGTCCGCTGATCACGAGTTTTAACGCTCCGTTCTCACCAAAGTCCATATCCTCATAGATCAGTGAAACGTTGTTGCCGATGTTCTCGATGGCATCGCCTGCAAGCGTATAGGAATCTCCATAAATCGCGTCGTTGTCCAAGGCGTTTAGCTTTTGGAACGCTTTGTCCGGCTGCTTGAATTGGAAGCCCTTCAGATGGATCTTTCGGCGTAACACGAAACAGAGGGTGGTGATCCCCTTCAGTCGTTTGGGTAACCGGTAAGTCTCTTCCTGATAAACATTCCATATGGAAGGCTTATGATAAATTACGCTGGTTAGCAACGAAGATTTTGCTTCGCCGGGAATCCCCTCCCAAATTTCGATCGGAACCTCGTCGTTGTCTAATGAAAAGATGGGAAGCGTAATTTCATCGGACCCGTAGCTTCCAAAATCGATCTTGTCAAAGCAGATCCGGCTTTCGCCGTCTCGCGATGTAGCGACACCCCGTTCATTACCGTTCGTCAAATTCCGGCTGGCATCGCTATGTAACCCGGCAGAGACGAATTCATAGGGATTTGTATGAGCCTGACCCAATCCATCGATATGGAATTCCATCAACGAATATAACCGGATGGCATCAGCACCGTTTCTAGTTCCGCAGCGGAGATAAATGTCTCCGTCTCCCAAAGCCGTCAATACCGCTTCATTCCCGTTTACTTGAAGGGAGGCGATGTTTGTGTCGACGCCAGCCGCGTTCGTAACGCGCCATTCCACCTCTCGATAAGTCGCATCGGCGGGATGGATCTGTACCCGAACCGGCAGCGCAGTCTTGTCTTGAGTCAGCGTGTTCCCCTCAGGGCAGATGATTTCCAGCTTCCGAATTGGAACTTCCTCTGCGCTACGTTCCAAGGAAGACGGTTCCTTCTCTTGGAGTCGGGTGGCGGAAGGGGCGTAACCATAGAGGGTGAACTCTTTCGCCGGCCCGCTGGCCGGCTCTGCAGGAACAGAGTCCAGAACAATTTCGCAGGGCAGCAATCCTTTGGACTCCGCTCTTACTACAACTGTACCGGTCTCCATGGTGGCCGCAATGACGGCCAGGAGTTTGCCGCTAAATAGCCGGCGGTTTGTTCCTTTATAGGAGTCATAGTCGGTGCTGTCTCCGTTATCCAGCCCCACAAGTCGGCCAGGTCCTTCCACCGTCAGGTGGATCCGGTTATTCGCGTTTTCGACCGGACGTCCTTCTTCGTCTTTAACCGAGATTTCAACAAATACGAGATCGGCACCGTCCGCCGTGATGCTCCCTTTGTCTGATACCATGGCAATAACAGCGGCATCCCCGAAAGATGATTTCACATCTTCGGCGATCAGTGTGCCGTACTCATCGTAGGCAACCGCCTTGAGAGCGCCCTTAGAATAAGGGATTTGCCATTCTCCCAACAGCTTTTGTCCGTGAAGGTGATCGATATCTCTTGTCCCCAGTGATTCCCCGTTAAAGAACAATTCAATCTTAGGAGCATTGGAGCAGACTCTTACATCGATAAGCTGGCCTTCGGAGAAATCCCAATAAGGGAATATATGAATCATCGGATTAACTTTATAATCCGTCCATTCCGCTTGGTAGATGTAAAATGAATCCTTCTTGAAGCCCGCCGTGTCCAGTTGCCCGAAATAGGAGTTCTTGGTGTGGTAGGGGGTCGGCTCGCCGATATAGTCAAAGCCGGTCCACAAAAACTGTCCGGGTGAGAAGGCAGCATCCCGATCAGCGATGATGCAGGCTTCCGTGTTCTTCGCTCCCCAGCTGGTGGAGCTGTTCCCCAGGGAGGAGCATTGCTCGTCGTCATCGGATAACATAGATTGCGCAAACGGAAAGTGATAGATTCCCCTGCTCTGCACGGTAGAAGAGGTTTCGCTTCCATAGATTATCCAGTCCGGGTGCTCCGCATGATGTTGCTCATAGTATTTCTCCGCATAGTTATAGCCGGCGAATTTGACGAGATCGGCGCACTTTTGGGCGTTCTCCCAAGGCATAAAATTAGAGCCGATCGTTACGACTGCATTTCCTTTCGGATCATGAACCAGTACTTCGTCCCGCAATTCCCGGGTCACTTCCAGACCGCGTGCATCGGCGTGGGTATCGTAAATTTCATTTCCGATGCTCCACATCAAGAGGCTGGGACGATTCCGATCCCGGCGCACCCAGCTGACCACGTCTTTTTTCCACCATTCCGGGAAGAATCTCGCATAATCATAAGTGGTTTTCTTTCGCTCCCACATATCGAACGCTTCCGAAACGATGAGGATTCCCATTTCGTCGGCTAGTTCCATCAGTTCCACGGCAGGCATATTGTGGGCGGTTCGGATTGCGTTGACGCCCATCTCCTGCAAGAGGACAATCTGTCTTCGCAAGGCCGCTTTGTTTACGGCGGCACCGAGGCAGCCCAAATCGTGATGCTGACAGACACCGTGGATTTTGACCTTGCGGCCGTTCAGGAAGAAGCCTTGCTGGCTGTCAAACTTCATGCTGCGGAAACCGAAGTTGTGCTCCTCTTCATCCATGATGAGTCCATCCACGATTAACTCGGTTTTAAGGGTGTAGCTGTAAGGCCGATCGATATCCCATAACACCGGGTCTGCGACATGGACCAGGGCGGGGATGTTTATGGTTGCGTCTTGATGAAGCGGGAAATCGTTTTCCGTTTGAGCGATCATGAATCCCGAATCATCCAGAATACTATGACGCAGCTTTAATTGAGTTTCGGATTTCATTAACGTGCCAGCCTGAATCTCGGTATCCACTTCAACGCGCCAGGCTCCGTCTGCTTCTCTCGATGCGATATAAATTCCATCCGGAATAAGGTGGGTATCCGGATACGATTTCAACCAAACATTCCGGAAGATTCCCGCCCCGGAATACCAGCGGGAGTTAGGGGACTCATGGATGACTCGAACATGAATCTCGTTCGGCCCTGCCGATATGTAAGGGGTAATGTCCACTTCGAAGGTGGAATAACCGTATTTCCAAGTAGCTGCCAGATGGCCGTTGACATAAACTGATGAATTCATGTATACGCCTTCAAAACGAAGCGACAAAATCTTGCCTGGCACGACTTCGTCCAAATGAAGCGGTCTCCGGTACCAGCCTTCACCGTCTTCATATAAGTTGCAGGCGTCGTAAATGAGCCAATCATGAGGCAGGGTTACCTGCTCCCACTGAACATCATTTTCTTTAAGCGCAGATAATTCTGTATGCAGCGGTTGTTTGCTAAATAACCAGTCATTATTGAATTTTATCTTCTGACTCATGTGCGAAAGCTCCTTTGGCATAAAAATGTGACTTAAATTAGCGAAGGGTATGATTGCCGTGAAGGCACTTGTATTCCGAGGGCGTGCATTTTTTGTAGCTTTTGAAAACCCGGTTAAAGGTCGGTAAACTTCCGAAACCGGAGCTCATGGCCACCTCCATTACCGATATATTCGGGTCGATCAGCAGCTTCTCCGCATGCATGATGCGATGCTGGTTGAGATAGTTGTAATAGGACATACCCATAAATTGCTTGAATAACCTCATGAAATGAAACTTGCTGAAGCCGGCCAGTTCGGCGAGTTCTTCAACCTGGATTTCTTCCGTACAGTGCTCGTTCATATAATTGCATACTTCCAAAAGCTTGTCGATGTATTTATGCTGTATGGGGCCTTTTTTATGGGGAGACTGGCGTTCCTTATTCATGAATTTACGCCCTAAGACAACAAAGAACTGAATCAATAAGGAATAGGCGGAGGCCTCCTTCAATAATGAATTACTGAAATATTCACTCATCATATTCAGCAATAGAGGCTCCAACATCCCGTGGAGCTCTTTGTTATGTTCGGAAGTGATTAACAGGCAGGGACGGAGTAGATGGAATGTGGAATCAAACCCGCTCAAATTGTATAGAAGAGAGCAGTCAAATTGCAAAATAAGCCTTTTCCCGGATTCAGGTGCAAATAGCTGGTGCAGTTCTCCGGAAGGAATGACGAGGATGTCGCCGGGATGAAGCACATGCTTCATGCCGTCTATGATCACCGTGTAAATATTCTCGATCGGCATGATAATTTCGGCAGCGGTATGCCAGTGGATCGGATAATCTTCCACTTCCTTGTTCAAGTAAATCCGGATTCCAAAATGTTCACGGTAAGATACCGTTTCCTTAGCCCCGTTCAAAGTTTCGATCATGAGAAGTGCATCCTTTCTTTGGTCAGATTGCCTTAAAACCAACATTCCAATCCACAAAAAGAGACTCAGCCAAGTACATTTCAAAGAAACGAAGTTGCTGCAATATTAGCAATATTTGAGAAGCCAAGAGCTAAATTCACGAAGAACAGCTCATTCAAAGCGGATATAATATAGCCAATGAAACCGCATTCATAAATATATATGAGCTATTTTCCCGAAGCTTGCTTGCAGCAATGAGATGATAACATGAACTTGGTATTTTTGCTAATTCTTTATTAATTTAAATATTTTGGGAAGAGTTGGCGCCAAAGTCATGGCTGAGCTTGTGAGAGTGAGAGACAGCGATAAGACCAGAGAATACCACGTGCGGGTAAGTTGCAAGCTTAGTCGGTACAATCATGAATGATTCTGGAAGAAATGTGGTGATGACATGGCAGTCGGTAACAAGGCGGCAGTGGACGCAGGCCCACTATGGAAGCACGTAAAAAAGGAATGGAAGCTATATACATTTCTCGTCATTCCGGTAATTTACTTTCTCATTTTTAAGTACGCGCCGATGCTGGGGAATATAATCGCTTTCCGCAAATATCGGGGCGGGCCCAATTTATTCGGGACAGAGTGGGTTGGACTTTCGTATTTCAAAATGTTCATGAAGGACCCGATCTTTTGGCGAGCCTTTTACAATACTTTGTTTCTTAGCATTGTTTACTTGATTTTCCGTTTCCCGCTGACACTCGGCTTCGCTTTGCTGCTCAATGAGATTGTTCGGACAAAACGCAAGAAATTCGTTCAAACCGTATCCTACTTGCCGCACTTTATCTCTATGGTTATCGTGGCAGGGATGGTCAAGGAGATGGTATCGTTAACCGGACCGATTAACACCTTGATCGCAAAATTCGGCTTTGAAAAAATCCAGTTTATTTCGTCGCCGGAGTGGTTCTCGACCCTTTATATCACATCGGGGATCTGGCAGGGGCTCGGCTGGGGCACCATTTTGTATTTGGCCGCCATGACGGGCATAAATACGGAACTGTATGAAGCGGCTAAGATCGACGGAGCCAACCGTTTCCGGCTCGCATGGCATATCACGATTCCGGGGATTTTGCCAACGATCATGACCCTGCTGATTTTGGATATCGGCGGGATTATGGGATCGAACTTTGAGAAGATCTTGTTGCTCTATAATCCTTTGACCTACGAAACCGCGGACGTTATTTCCACATACGTCTATCGTATGGGGATAGGCGGCGGACAGTTCGGCAGTGTCGGTGGCAATTTCAGTTATGCGACCGCTGTAGGTCTGTTCGAAGGGATCATCGGCTTGATTTTGGTCACAACGGCAAATTTTATTTCCAAGAAGACTACAGAATCAAGTCTTTGGTAGAGAGGAGCGTATAACGTGAAGGCATCATTATCCTATCGCGGGTTTCAGATTATTAATGGATTAATCATGACGCTGGTATGTATTTTTACCCTATATCCATTCGTGTATCTAATTGCGCAATCTTTCAGTTCGGAAGGTGCGGTATACGCGGGGAAAGTATCCTTTTTCCCGGTAGAGTTTACAACACAGACGTATGCAACCTTATTGAGCAAGCCGGACTTCTTTCGCTATTACGGCAATACGATATTGTACTCTGTCGTAGGGACGTTTATTGCGGTAGCTGGCACGGCTATCCTGGCCTATCCGCTGTCCAAAGAAAAGCTGCGGATGAACAAGTTCTTTATTCCGTTCGTGCTCTTTACGATGTATTTTGGCGGCGGTTTGATCCCGAACTATATTCTGGTCGCTAAAACGATGGGGATGCGGGATACGATCTGGGCGATTATCATTCCAGGCGCCATCTCCGCCTTTAACGTCATCCTGATGAAGACCTTTTTCGCCAGTTTACCCAATGAGATTGAGGAAGCGGCCAAGGTTGACGGCCTCGACGTCTATGGAATCTTCATGAAAATTACGATACCGTTATCCAAACCGATTATCGCCACCATGGTGCTGTTCGTCATCGTCGGCATCTGGAATAACTGGTTCGGCCCCTCGCTCTATTTGCAATCCAAGGATAAATGGCCGGTCGCTTTGTATTTGCGGCAGATTATTGAAAACGCCATCAGTCCTACCGAAGTCGGCGCAACCAGCGACAGTACGACCCAGATTGCGGCGACGATCAAGTCTACGGCCATGGTGCTCACTTCTTTGCCGATTATTTGTATCTATCCGTTTGTGCAGAAATATTTCGTTCAAGGGATGATGATCGGTTCGGTCAAGGGTTGACCAAGGTATATTCAGAAATGCTGCAATTCATACAAACATCAATGCGGCACTTTCTGTTTTACAAAATCATTAAGGAGGTTCAGTATGAAGAGATTTAGAAAAACGGTTGGGGTCGTGCTGGCATTGGTCATGTCAGTAAGTTTGGCGGCATGTGGCGGAGGTAACGATAAAGAGGCAAACCAGGCTCCGTCCAATACTAATTCCACGAAAGAGGACAACAAAACGGAGACTTCGCTGGATTATACGTTTGGTGAAAATCAAACTTTTCATTCCAATGAGCCGGTTACCTATTCCATGATGTTTAGCGACAATGAAGCTTATCCTTATAAAAAAGACTGGAGAATTTGGAGTGCGATCCAAGAGAAAAGCAATGTAAGCTTCGACTTGTCCATTACTGCCAGAACGGAGTACGAGAACCAGAAATCCTTGCTGGTAAACAGCGGGGACGCACCTTATATCATTCCTAAAACTTATACGGAATCACCATTTGTTGCGGGCGGCCAAATCGTCGCGATCAGCGACTGGGTCCAATATATGCCTAATTATCAGAAGGCCCTCAAGGACTGGGGATTGGAAGAGGATTTGAAAATCAAGCTGCAAGCGGACGGTAAGTATTATGTCCTGCCTGGGCTATGGGAAGTAGCGGGCGGAGGGTACTCCTTCGTTATTCGCAAAGACGTATTCGAGGCCGCCGGCGTCGATGTTAAAGCGGAAGAAGGCAAATGGACGTATGAGGATTTCTATCAAGCCTTGAAGAAGGTTAAGGAGTTTACCGGCAAGGATTATGTATTCTCTGACCGCTATTTTGCCGATGCCACGCTGAACATTGCGGCTGCTCAGTATGGAGTCACCTCCGGTTGGGGACTGGCAAACGGCTTGAAGTTCGATTTTGACAAACAAGAATTCTACTTCGCCGACACCAGCGACGATTACAAGGCTTTAGTGACATACTTCAATAAATTGGTCAAAGAGGGTTTGATGGATCCTGAGTCCTTTACCCAAGACGATGAATCCGCCTTGGCGAAATTCTATAAAGGTGACAGCTTGGTGATCAACAGCAACTATCAAACGATGACGGATATTAAAACCAAAATGCAAGTGCCTGATGCCGATTTGTATATGATCGTGCAACCAGGCGGACCTAAAGGAATGTTGCAGGTTGAAACTTCCCGGCTTGAAAACGGAATTATGGTCAGTCAAAACGCGCTTAAAGATCTCGGTGAAGAAGGATTCATCAAAATGCTGCGTTTTATCGACTGGCTGTGGTATTCACCGGAAGGCCAAACTCTAAGCCTGTGGGGGGTGGAAGGTGAAACGTACACCAAAGACGCCGACGGCAAAATTGTGCTGAATCCGGAAATTACCTATAACGGTCTCAACGAAGGGGCCGCGAAAAAATTGAATCAGGATTACGGCTTCGGCGGCGGGGTATTCGCCTATGGCGGTTCACAAGAGCTGAAATTGTCGAAAATGACGGATGGTGAGAAAGATTTCAACGATCGGATCTTCGCGACCCGCGAACCGCGCAAAATCGATC
>DJTQ01000372.1 GCA_002439285.1 Paenibacillaceae bacterium UBA6304 | reverse complement strand
TTGCAAGCTGCTTCCCACTGCAATTTCGACCGCGGCTCCAATTTTGTTCTTCATGGCAAGCATGATGGCTGCGCTGTGTTCGGCGGCATTCCCGACGATCGCAACGACGAAGGCGCCGACGAATATTTCGCTCAGGCCGAACTTGGTTGAAAAGGTATCGAGACTATGTACGAGCCATTCACTGACAAACGCCACCATAACCGTAGCGAGAACCAGATACAAAATGGAACGTTTCTTGGACCACACTGGTTCGTGCTCATGCGGAAGTTCCTGATCTTCGCTTTCGGTAACATCGGCTAAATAGTTCTTATGGGTTATCATAGAGAAAACCAGCCAGAGGATATAGGCCACGATCAATACACCCGCGACGACGAGACTGAGTACATTCCGATCCTCTTCATGCAGGACATGTGTATTCAGGAATATAGCGGGAACGAACAGGGCGATAATGGCCACGATCATCAGGGAACCGTTCATTCCGGCAAGGGAAACATTATACTTCTGAACTTTGAACTTCAGTCCTCCTGCGAACAGGCTGAGACCAAGCACGAGGAGAAGGTTGCCGATGATGGAGCCGGTGATGCTTGCTTTGACCATATCGAATTTGGCTTCCCTAATCAGCATGATGGCGATGATCAGCTCGGCTGCGTTCCCGAAGGTCGCGTTCAAAAAGCCGCCAAGACGCTGTCCCGCGTAATGAGCTACACTTTCGGTAGCCTTGCCCAGGAAACCGGCGACAAGGATGACTGCAGCCGCGGAGATGATGAATTCTAAAGTTGGCGACCAATGGGCGTAATGTCCGATGGCACTTAGTACGAAAAAGAGGACGAGCAGTCCCGGAGAGATAAATTTTTTCATTAATAAACACCCCCAAATTCAATATAACCAATAACGTAGTGATTATAAACGAAACTTAGAAAATGGTCTATATTTGCTTAAAAGGAAATTAGCATTTACAATGAAGAATAATGAGGTTGAAGGAGGAATGACCATGACCGAGCAGTTGCAACTCGATATGGGACTTATTCGGATTTCGGATGACGTGGTTTCCAAAATCGCCGGAATGGCTGCCTTGGAAACTCCTGGTATAGCTGCAATGTCCGGGGGGCTGTCCGAAGGATGGGCCAAACGGTTAAGCGGCAAGAATGTGCAAAAGGGCGTCACCGTGGAAGTCGGTCAATTGGAGGCGGCGATTGATCTGCGGATCATTGTGCTGTACGAGACTCCAATTCACGAAGTATGTCGGATGCTGCAGCAAAATGTACGTGAAGCTGTGGAGAATATGTCCGGACTGAAAGTCGTTGAAGTGAACGTCAAAGTAGAAGGCGTCGCTTTTAAGGACGACGAGCTTTGATCGATCGGGTATGACATCGTTTGGGATACGGCATACGGCTGTGTCCCTGACCCTGGAGTCTATGAGTATGCTTCAGGGAAGCGGAACCTAAGGTTGCCTCATTCATGGGGCAACTTTTTGATTTGTGGAAAAGTCAAAAGCGCGAGTAACGGGGGGTGCCCCGCGATACTCGCGCTTTTTAACTAGAACGGAATTGTCGAAGTGTGCTAACTTCATCGGCTTAGCTCTGATGACGTCTCCGATTGCTCCAGTCATATGAACCGGATTCCTTCATAACGACCGATTTCGTTCTCTCTTGTTTAGCGGGGAGGGTAGATTCCCGGGAAATGCTGAGGACAATTCCCATCGCCACCATCATCACGAGCAAGGAGGAGCCGCCGTAACTAATAAACGGAAGAGTAACCCCGGTTACGGGAATCGTTCTCGTGACCCCGCCGATGTTAATGAATGCCTGGATGGCGATCAAACCCATGATACCAACCCCCATCAAAGTCCCGAACGTGCTGTGGGAGCGAAGAGATACAAGCAGTCCTCGCCAGATAAAGTAAATGTAAAAGAGCAGGAATATAATAGTCCCGATAAATCCGAATTCCTCTCCGATTACGGAGAAAATAAAGTCATTATACGCATTCGGCAAATAATGCAACTTCTGAATGCCTTGTCCGAATCCGGTACCGGCGAATCCGCCGTGACCGATCGCGGTCATGGACTGAATCAAATTATAGCCTGTGTGTTGGGGATCTTCCCAAGGATCGATATAGGCCTGAATCCGCCCCATCTTGTAGTTGTTCTCCGCGGCGGCCGACTCGCTCGGGTTGATTTTGTCCCAAAGCGCTCCTACCCCCATGACGATACTGGCACCCAGGATCAGTAGGGCAATGGACCCCATAATATGCTTCAGGTTGGCGCCGCCCGCAAAAATGATCAATCCCGCTGTTGCGACGAGAATGAGGCAGGAGCCAAGATCCGGCTGGAGCATGATCAATCCGGCGACAAATCCGACGATGACCATGACCGGGATGTAACCGGTCCGGAGATCGCGAAAGCGCTCGCCCTTTTTGGAAATAAGCGCCGATAGATACATAATGGTTGTAATCTTGGCCAATTCCGTCGGCTGAATGCCGAGCGTCCCGATTTTAAACCAGCTGCTGGCGCCATTGATGCTTCCGGAAAAAGGAACGATCATCAGCAGGATGATCGCCAGAATAAATACGGGTATGAATATTTTCTTATATTTCTCATAGGGAATGTTCATCGAAATAAACATGCCGACGAGTCCGACCGCCCCGAAGGCGATCTGACGTTTGGTGAAATACATTGGGTCGTAATTGAACTTTTCGCTGACCTGAGCGACGCTGGAGCTGGAACTGAACACCATGACGATCCCGAAGCCCACCATCAACAGGGTGAGAATGAGAAGCTGGAAATCGGGAGTTCCGCGTCGGGGCTCTTCTTTGTTGTCTCTCATGGATGTAATGACTTAGGCCTCCAAAAGCTGTCTTAACTCGGCCAGTTTATGGCTGGCGGTCTTCATAACGAGTGCCGGGATTTCGGATTCGTATTCCAGACCGTGTGGGAAAGTGGCCCGCCCCATGTAGACCGCTTCAATGGCCAGTACCGTATCCGGACGCTCCAACTTGCCTTCAACGGCGCGCGTATTAATACGAAGGAAGTATTCGTCATTGTTAAATTCGATTTTATAGTCGTATGTAGCTCGATAATATTCCCATTGCCAACGAACGAAGCCTACTTTTTCGGCGGATTCATCCAAATAGGCCAAATCGCTCTTAAGTCCGTCCAAACCAGTATTTTCAACAATCATCTTTCCGAAGGCCTCCTTCAAAAGTTCGTAAAAAAGTCAAGAAAGTTCTCTTCCCATGATATTATGTTTCCATCACTTGTGCAAGCTTGGGAAAGCCTTGAAGAAAGTGACGTTTTTCGCCAGTCTGCCGATTAAATGCTTCATAACTAAGGCCGTTTGTTTTCTGCTACAATAGAGGAAGGGATTTGCTGAAAAGGAAGTGAGGCAAAATGCAAAAGGAAGCGCTTCAAGCTTTATATCCGGCGATGGTGGAGAACAGGCGTTATTTGCACCGTCATCCGGAACTGTCTTTTATGGAGAAGAACACCTCCGCCTTTGTTGCGGACCGGCTGCGGGGGCTTGGAATAGAAGTTACGGCCGGGATCGGGGGATTCGGTCTGATCGGCACGATACGTGGCGCAAAACCGGGGAAAACGGTGGCCTTGCGGGCAGATATGGATGCCTTGCCGATCCAGGATGAGAAGCGATGTGATTATGCTTCGTTAACCCCCGGGATCATGCACGCCTGCGGACATGACGGGCACACGGCGGTATTGCTCGCAGTGGCGGAATATTACAGCAGGCAAAGGGAAGAACTGCATGGGGAGATTCGGCTGATCTTTCAACCCGCGGAAGAGGTTTGCCCCGGAGGGGCGGTGTCGATGATCGAAGCGGGCGCGATAGAAGGAGCGGATGTTATCTATGGTGTCCATTTATGGACACCGATTCCTGTAGGTGTTGCAGGTAGTGCACCAGGTCCGCTGATGGCCTCGACCGATGAATTTTTCATCGATATTCAGGGGCGGGGCGGCCATGGAGGCATGCCGCACAAAACGATCGACAGCGTGGTGGCCGGCTCTGCGCTTGTGCTACAGTTGCAAAGCGTCGTCAGCCGGTCTGTCGATCCTCTGAACCCGGCTGTGGTTACCATCGGCTCCATTCAGGGGGGAACCGCCCAGAATATTATCGCCGACCGCTGCCGTCTATCGGGAACGGTCCGCTGTTTTGACGAAGAGACAAGGGCGTTGATTCGGACCCGGATCCATGAAATGGCTGAGGGCACGGCAGCGGCATACGGGGCGACTGCAGTAGTGGATTATATGCTTGGCTATCCGAGCCTGGTAAATGAACCGGAGGAGTTCGAGCGATTTTACGGTACGGCAGCAGCCAATGCAGGACTCCAGCCGGAGCTGTCGCCGAAAATTATGCCCGCCGAGGATTTTGCTTATTATCTGCAGAAGGTGCCGGGCTGTTTTGTGCTCGTCGGGGCTGGAAACCCGGAGAAAGGCATCATTCATCCGCATCATCATCCCAAATTTGATATCGACGAAGAAGCAATGTTGCATGCGACCGGACTATTGATCGCGATGCGGGATGCTTACTGCTCGGAACATAGCTAGCATTCGATGTATATAAACGTTCCTCCGACGGAATTCTATATCCGAAGGAGGGATGGAAATGAGAAAAGTAAGCGAAATTATGACTCGGGACGTGGTCACGGTGACTCGCGAGGATAATGTTTACGAGGTTGCCGTTAAAATGAAGCAGCATGGTACCGGATTTATTCCGGTGGTGGAAAAGGACGGAAACAAGCTGATCGGCGTAATCACCGACCGCGATTTGGTCGTCAGGGGGATTGCCGAGAAGCATCCGGGCTCCACGGCGGTTGAAACCGTCATGACCAAGGGGATCCAAACCGCATCACCGGAGACCACGGTGGATGAGGCCGCCGAACTGATGGCTGGTCAGCAAATCCGCCGCCTTCCTGTGACGGAAGGCGACCGGCTGGTTGGCATTGTTTCGATCGGCGATCTGGCCGTGCGGAACATATTTGCCGACAATGCGGGCGAGGCCCTGGCAGAAATATCGGAACATGTGCATTAATATAGTCTAGCCCGATGGAAAGGCGCGGGAGAAGAAGTTCGCGGCAATGGCTGGCGGGCTTCTTTTGATATATATTATAGAAATTTGTGATGAAAATGATTGATTTGGAGGGCGACAGACGGTGAATACGGACGGAGCATGCATCGTGCAGCGGGATCTGACAATATTGCTGGAGAAGAATCACCCCGGGTTTGAAGACGCCCGAGCCCAGTTGGCGCTTTTTGCCGAGCTGGTAAAAAGCCCTGCTTTTTACCATACATACAAGATCACTCCTTTATCCTTATGGAACGCCGCCGCGGCCGGCAAATCCGCAGAAGAGATTCTCCAGGAATTGCGGCGGTTGTCCCGCTTTGAAATCCCGGGCGGAGTTACGGAGGATGTCGCCAAGTGGATGTCCAGATACGGAAGTTTAATTCTGTACAGTTACGATAAAGAACCGGACCTCTTATGTTTGGAATGCGTTACGGAAGAGGCCGGACTGTTGAAGTCGTTGACCCAAGAGAAAGGGCTGGCCGAATTCCAGATCAAGCTGGCCGACCCTGTTCGGGCATTGATTCCGTCTTTATGGCGAGGGGCGTTAAAGCAGGAGCTGGCTCGTCTCGGTTACCCGGTATTGGATGAAGCAGGGTATCACCAGGGACAATCGCTATCTTTTCAGCTAAAGCCGGTAACCTCTAAGGGCATGAAGTTTGGATTGCGTCCTTATCAAGCAGACGGGGTGGAAGCTTTCGCCGGAGAACAGGATAGCGGGGGGAGCGGCGTACTTGTTCTTCCCTGCGGAGCCGGGAAGACGGTCATCGGCCTCGCGGCGATGGCACATTTTCAATGCGAAACCTTGATTCTTACTTCCAACGTGACCTCGGTGCGCCAGTGGATTTCAGAAATTGCCGACAAAACCACCTTATCTTCGGATGCCGTAGGAGAGTATACGGGAGAAAGAAAGCATGTGCGTCCGGTGACGGTGTCGACGTATCAAATATTGACTCATCGCGGGAGAAAAGACGACAGCTTCAAGCATATGAACCTGTTTAACGAGCGGGACTGGGGACTCATTATCTATGATGAGGTTCACCTGCTTCCCGCCCCGGTGTTTCGCGCTACAGCGGACATTCAGGCGACAAGGCGGCTCGGGCTTACCGCGACGTTAGTGCGCGAAGACGGCTGTGAGCGGGATGTGTTCTCACTGATCGGCCCGAAGCGTTATGAGGTGCCTTGGAAAGCGCTTGAGGAGCGGGGGTTCATTGCCCAAGTGGAGTGCGAGGAGGTCAGGGTGAGCATGCCTGCGGGTTTGAAAGAGCGATATATTCGGGCCGAAGGCAGGGACAAATACCGGATCGCTGCGGAGAATCCCCGGAAAATCGAAATCGTGAAGCGGCTCTTGAAAAGGCATGCCGGGCGTCAAATCTTGATTATCGGACAGTATTTGGACCAGCTACGTGAGATCGCCCGATCATTGGACGTTCCGTTAATTACCGGGAGCATGCCGCAGGAAGAGCGGGGGAAATGGTTTGCCCAATTCCGCAAAGGGGATATTCCTGTGCTGACCGTGTCCAAAGTGGCCAATTTCGCGGTCGATTTACCCGATGCATCGGTGGCGATTCAGATTTCCGGGAGCTTCGGTTCACGCCAGGAAGAAGCCCAGCGGCTGGGGCGAATTTTGCGGCCGAAACAGGATGGAGGCGGCGCATTCTTTTACACGCTTGTATCGGAAGAGACGCGTGAACAGGAGTTTGCCATGCGCCGACAACTGTTCTTGATTGAGCAAGGCTATGAATATGCAGTCAGCTTTGAACGGGAGGAAGGGGCATGATTGAATCTATTTTCCGAAGGTTCGCCGGACTCCCGTTCAAGCTGGAGCGATTGGACGAGGCTGCGTCCGGACGAGTGACCGGGGCTGATTTGCGTGCGGCTCTTCCCCGGCTGCTTCGGAGCGGAGAGCTGGCGGCGGTCAAGAAGGCTTGGGGCGAGAAGCTTTATTACATTCCTCCTGGACGGTTGCCGCAGTTATGGGAGCAGATAGAGCTTGCCGCCCTCCAGCCGCATGACGATGGGTCAGTGCATCTGCACAAAGAAGCGGGTCCGGGATTGGCGCTGGATTTGTTCCGGGCTTTGACTTGGATCGCCCGGAACGGCCTGCCCGTGACATCCAAGGGAACCATCCATCAAAAATCGGTCGGTAAGCTGACGGCTTATTTATATTTGCAGGTAGGGGATATTGCCGGCCTTGGGCTGCGTTATCCCCATCAGGAAGTATACCCGCCTAACCTGGCCGTGGTGCTGGATTTGCTCCAGGCGCTCGGTCTTCTTGCGAAGGAGCGGGCTTCATGGGGGTTGGATTCAAAGGCACTGACAGCTTGGCTGGATCTGGAGCCGGGGATGATGGATGCGGTGTTGTTCCGGGAACTGCTGCACCGGTATATTCCGGACGATGCGGCCATCCAGCACGCCGTTTATAGGCTGGCCCGGCGGGATTTGCAGGTGGGATCCTGGTATTCGCTGGAGGATATTTACGTTTCTCTCCAAGGAATGAGGATGCTTCCTGAAAATGTGCCGGACCGGCTTGGGGATTGGATGGGAAGTTGGGTGGAAGCATTAGGTGGGTTCGGCTGGCTGGATAGCGGCCGGGACTCCGCAGGCACTACGTTTATCCGCTGGCGCCGGAAACCGCGGCTGACCCTGTTGAAGGAGTCATCGGCGACAGGAGGGAGGAGCCCGGAGGGCCCCGGTTTATTTTTCATTCAACCCGATTACGAAATATTGGTTCCGCCCGATGTGTCGTATCGGGTTCGGTGGGAGCTGGAAGCCTGCTGCGATAATGTAACGATGGATGCGATGTCTGTATATCGGATCAGCAAGTCCAGCGTGGGGCGGGCTGCCGAACTTGGCCGGTCTCCCGGCATGGTGTTGGAGCTTCTTGAAGCCCATTCGGCAGGCGTGCCGGAGAATGTGTCACTGGCCCTGAAGCAGTGGGCTAGCGAAATGGGCCGAACCCGGCTCGAAGAGAGACTTCTCCTGCGCTGCCGGGATGAGGAGGCGGCCGAAACCGTGGCCGCCTTGCCGGCTCTTGCCGGGGGGATAGAGCGGATCGGCCCGCTTGATTTTATCGTAGATGCAGGGCAGGCCGCCAAGATTCGTAAAGTGCTGGAAGAAGCGAATCTGTCGCCGCCCAAGTCTCCTAATACAGGGGCGCCTGATTCGGAATATCCTAAATTGGAAGACCCCGAATTTTCTCCCGGTCCGGATATGTTTAGCGGACAATACGAGATGCGGGCATGGATTTTCAGCGGCCAGGACCTGCATTTTTATGACCGGTCCGACGAAGCACCCGGGGTGGAGGAATTATTTCCAGGCGTGAACGAGATTCCTGTGATGTGGCGAAGCGAGATGCGAGATTATCACGGGTCGACCGCACGGAAAATTATGGCCCAGGCTATAGGCTGGAAAACAAAAGTATCGCTGCGAATAAACGGAACGGTTCATGAATTTATTCCTCTGTCTTTAGAGGGAGAAGAGAAGTGGACGGTAAAGGGACGTCTTTTTTCGCAAGGGGACGGACAAGGCGGGGATGCAGGAATCCTGGCCGAAATTGCCCCAGGACAATGGGAAGATATGCGTTTGATCCTGCCGGAAGGTGTGTTCAAGGACTTAAGTTGATATGAACCGAATTCCTCCCTCTTCTTCTCGGTTACAGATTGTGGTATGATGAATTCGTCTACTTTCGGGTGGAATACTTTGAATAGAATCGAGTTGAACATTCATGAGCGTAACGGAGATCAACACGGTTGATATGGCCGAGCTACTTACAAACGCCTATGAATTAGGCGATATGATAAATCAATCCGCCGCCGTTTCCGATTATTTATATTGGAAGCGCCAGGTGGAAGAGGATGTTGATATTCAGGTCCTCGTCAAGAAATTGGCCGCGAAGAAGGAGCTGTTCGATGAAACGCAACGCTTCGGCCATTTTCATCCCAATTATCATGAGGCCAAGGATAAGGTGGCCGAGGTTGAGGTGGAGTTGGAGCAATTCGAGGCTGTGCGCCGGTTTAAAGCCGCAGAGAAAGAATTGGACGACATTCTGCATCAAATGTCGGAAACGATCGCCTTTGCCGTATCGGAGAGCATTAAGGTACCGAGCAACGATCCGAATCCGACAGGCGGGGGCTGCGGCAGTGGCGGAAGTTGTGGCTGCGGTTAGAGCAAGAGATTATAGAATCATCAGCAGTGGAGGGGGAGAGTCATGTTTCCGGAGCGTACAGGCTACATTATTTGGGTCAGCGATTTGAAGGCCGCAAGAAATTTGGACAAATACGGGAGCGTGCATTATTTATCCCGCCGAATGCATTATGTTGTGATGTACGTGAATGCGGAGCGGGCGGAAGAGACGATGAAGAATGTCCGCAAGCTACCTTATGTTCGCAAAATCGAACGTTCCTACCGTAATGAGATCAAGACGGAATACAGCAAAGATACGGAAGACAAGACCCGATACTACGGTCTATAACATATTCATAATATATTGCAGCACCTTAAATCGATTCAGCGGCCAACCGGCCGCTTTTTTTTATTATTATCCCTGAGAAAGTGCAGAAATTTCTTGATTGTGGAGACTGGGGATTCCAAGAACTATTGCGGGAATTCTCATTGTCGAATTACGGGTAATGGTGTAGTATAATAGGTAATTATACTTAGTTATAAAGACCTATTTAATGAGAGGTGCTGGCATGAGAGATAAGGTTACGGAGCGATGGGGAACCTATGAAGCATTCCATGTTCCGTTAGGGGATAAGAGAGTCGCTGATATCGTCATAACTCATCATGCCAAGCTGCGGTATCAGGACCGGATCGACCGGTCCAATCCCGGCGTGGACTACATAACCCGTTGGGCATGGGAATGCCTGAAACAAGGGAGAATCGAGCCTTATTACCGTAATGAGGAAGATGTATATCTGGTGGACGATGATCTTGTAATGGTGGCGGAATTTGCCGAACTTCCGGGAGAATCCGATTTGAACGGAAATCCGATACATCGGATGATAATCGTCACGTTCTTGGGCCTGATGTCGGAAACGATCGAGCTGCGTGACCTGAAGTCTTATTATTCCTGGCTTCGCCATTCAAGACGCATGACGCTGATGAAGAACAGTCGCAAACGGCGATGAATTCAAAATGTAAAGGCATGTTCCCGGGGGAACATGCTTTTTTTGCGCTTTCCGTCATGCTATTGTAAAGAGAGAAGGAGTGGGATTGATCATGGCTTTAAATTACCACCAGCTTCATATATTTTATACGGTTGCGGAGCGGGGGAGCTTTTCGGCTGCCGCTCAGGCACTCCATATGACGCAACCTGCGGTGACGATGCAGATTCAGGCGCTGGAGGATTATTTCGGCAGCAAGCTGTTGCTTCGGTCCACCAAAAGAATCGAACTCACGGAAGCGGGACAGACGCTATTTCCGTTCGCGCAACGAAGCATGGAATTGATACGAGAGACCGAAAAGGCCATGTCCCGCTTCACTTCCATGCTCGAAGGCAGGCTTCAACTAGGGGCTAGTCTAACGATCGGGGAGTATATGTTACCTCGCCTGTTAGGACCGTTTGGAAAACAACATCCCCATATTTCTATAGCACTAAAAGTTATGAATACGACGCAAATTATTGAAGATATCGTCAGTCACCAGTTGAACTTCGGGCTGGTAGAGGCTCCAGTACATCATCCGGACATGGTGTCCGATCCGGTAATGGAGGACGAGTTGAAGTTGATTGTACCGGCGGGGCATCCTTTATCCGGCAAAGAGCGGGTCAAGCTTCATGAGGTTGTGGCTTACCCGTTCGTACTCCGGGAGAGGGGATCGGGAACGAGGCAAGTGATGGAGGCCGAGTTGGAGCGCCAGGGGATCGAGTCGGAGCAACTGAAAACGGTTATGGAGCTGGGAAGTACTGGCGCCGTGAAGTCGGCCGTCGAGGCCGGTCTTGGCGTGACGATCATCTCGCCATCATCGGTTAAGCACGAACAGGCGCTAGGCTTACTTAAGGTGATCGACATCGAGGATGCGGAATTCAAACGGAAGTTTTACTCGATTCATTTAAAATCCACGCTATTGCCGGTCTCGGCGGTGACGTTTCTGACCTTTTTAAGAGCTCATCAAAAATCTTAATGAGCATTGCCGATAGTAGAAAAGTTCAACCATGACCTATACGGAGGAGCGGATTCCATGAATATTGAGAAAGAGATTGACCGAAATGAACGTTATGACTTGCATACCCATACCCGGGCATCGGACGGGATGAACACTCCTGCTGAGAACGTCAGACTGGCTAAGGAAAAGGGTTTGGCCGGCCTTTCCATTTCAGACCATGACACCGTAGCCGGGCTTAAGGAAGCCTTGGAAGAGGGGGAAAAGCAAGGGATTTCCGTTATTCCCGGTGTCGAAATCAGCACCCGGGTGGGCGGAAAGGATATTCATGTGCTCGGGTACTTTATGGATTTGAATCATGCGTTGCTTTTGGAGAGATTGGCAGGGCTCCGGGCCACGCGGGAGGCAAGAAACGAAATGATCATCCATAACCTGCAGGGACTCGGGATTGATATTACGCTGGAAGAGGTCATTTCCGGGCTTGACCGGGCGCTGCGTGAAGATGAAAGTCTTGGTCGTCCGCATATCGCGGATGCGTTAGTACGCAAAGGCTATGCGGCTGACCTTCGTGATGCTTTTGACCGTTACTTGGGTGAAGGGAAGCCTGGCTATGCCTCGATCCCGCGGATAGCGCCCGAAGAAGCGATGGATTGGATCCGGGAGGCCGGTGGAGCTCCCGTGCTTGCCCATCCTGGACTCTATGGGGATGATGATTTGGTGAGTGCGATTCTGGAGCGCGGCCGGCCGGTAGGCATAGAAGTGTATCATTCGGACCACGGACCGGAGGATGTGGAACGATATTTGTCGCTTGCCGGGCGTTACGGCTTGATCCCGACGGGAGGGTCGGATTACCATGGCGTACGCCATGGTGTCGTGTTTCATGGCGATCTTGGCAGCCGCTATGTATCTGGCGAATGTGTCGGGCTTTTAAAAGAAGCTGCGGGGAAAAAATAGCCGATCCTACCGGATCAACATAACAAGGGGTGTCCTCAGTCATCTACGATGACTGAGGGACACCCCTTTCTCCTGACCAAGCTCACTTTCACTATGTCGCTCTCCTCCTTGGGCTCACCAGACCGCTCACCAGACCGCTCTCCGGACCGCTCACCAGACCACTATGTGAAGATTAACTGGAAAACCTACAGTTATTTCGCACGGTAGGCCAGGTCCGGACAAACTAACTGGAAAACCTACAGTTAATTTAAGCACTTGCAGCGAAAAGAGCGGAAAGGATAAGAATTAACTGTAGAAATTACAGCTAAGTATCCAGAACGAATGGATTCACGGTAATTAACTGTAGGTAGTACAGTTAATTTGCTCCCAACAGCCACTCCTATCGATCTCAGCGGTGAGCTTGGATGTCGGGCGGCTTTGCCTTGCCCACAACCTGCTAAAGCAGGCGGCAGTAAGCCGGCAAAGAGATAGAGCCAGCCAAGAATTAACATCTCCGGCCGGCTCTTTATCAAAAAAACTGTCATTTTCATAAAAGAGAGCTATTCCTCAAATAGATTTACTACTTT
>DJTQ01000239.1:5771-5978 GCA_002439285.1 Paenibacillaceae bacterium UBA6304 | reverse complement strand
CGACAGGCGTAGCAGGCCCGACCGGCGTGGCAGGTCCGACAGGCGTAGCAGGTCCAACCGGCGTAGCAGGCCCGACCGGCGTAGCGGGTCCGACAGGCGTAGCGGGTCCGACCGGCGTAGCAGGCCCGACCGGCGTAGCAGGCCCAACCGGCGTAGCAGGTCCGACCGGCGTAGCAGGTCCAACCGGCGTAGCAGGCCCGACAGGCG
>DJTQ01000239.1:0-5555 GCA_002439285.1 Paenibacillaceae bacterium UBA6304 | reverse complement strand
GCGTAGCAGGCCCGACCGGCGTAGCGGGTCCGACCGGTGTAGCAGGTCCGACAGGCGTAGCAGGTCCGACAGGCGTAGCAGGCCCAACCGGCGTAGCAGGCCCGACCGGCGTAGCGGGTCCGACCGGTCCAACTGGCCCTGAATTCACTGAAAGCTCCGGTTTTGCTGCCAATACTACCAGCGATACAATTGCAGTAATATTAGGTGGTACAAACGTCGCGCTTCCAAATGCGCAAAATTTAAACAATATTACTGTGGATGGTACTGACACTGTATTCACTTTGACAAACGCTGGACGTTATTACATTAGTTATAACGTCAATTTCACAGCAGGACTCCTGATTTCTTCACGATTGCTGATCAATGGTATTGTCAATGCGGATTCAGTAAGATCCCCTGGTATAACCGTAAATTCATTGCATGGCGAGATTATTCTGACTTTGGCTGCTAATAGTACGGTAACACTTCAGCTATTTGGGCTGTTAGGAGCAGCTACACTCCAGAGCGGCCAAGGTTCAACACTCACTATGATACGCCTGGATAACTAACTGCTGCAGAGCTTCCACTTTTCTAAACCGAAGCCGGAGGATAAACAGGTTTTATACAATAAGCATCTGATTAAAAACAAGCTTCTCAAGGTGAGCAGAACTTGCGGTAGATGTGGCCATACAGTGAGTGATGTTGTGGAATAAATCCATCGATAATAATGAATAAGTCCCGCGTGGGTGCGCATCGTTAAAAGCGTACCTATGCGGGACTTTCTTTTTAGCTATCAAAAAATATAAATTTCGGCGAAGCTCAATCCTTAAACCACTGTGAAGTCATCGTATAAATAATCTCCGCCATTTCTTTCGCGGATTTGTTTAATTCATTTTTCAGCCACTGCTGAATGAGACCGACGCTTCCGGTCACAATGAATATAAAGTAGTACTCCTTCGTGTCCATGTTTCCGTTAGGTTCAGCCGAAGGATCGATTCCGCATTGCTGGTAGATCAGTGTAAATAGTTGCTTCTGGAAATGAATATCACCTTGTTCACTCATCAGAACTTGAAGATGGCTGCTGTTTTGGACAAAGTATTGGAAGACCTCCTCCAAAGCTTGCATAGCTTCGTGTCTGCCTGTTTTGATGAGGGTGGCTAGAATTTCTTTTGCCCATGAAAGGGTCTCATCCTCGATTTTACGGAGAAGGTCGTGCTGGTCCTTGTAATGCGCGTAAAAGGTCGTCCGGTTGATATCCGCATTTTCGCACAGTTCTTTAATGGTTATTTTGTTGATAGGCTTTACTTTCATGAGTTCAATCAGACTATCCTGCAGCACCATCCGGGTATAACGCGTCTTTCGGTCCTGTTTCATTTCTTTCATAAATGATAATCTCCCCCTTCGATAGACGCTGCTACTTTAATTCAAAATCGACATTTATAAGTCAATCCGTTGTGAACTAAACGCTTTGTAATCATCTGATGGTTGTAAAAACAACACGCTGTCTTTAAGCTAATATATTAGCGAGAAAAGTCAAACCCTGCAAGGAGAGAATCAGATGGCATATATCGAATTCAATCATGTGATTAAGGAATACGCATCCGAAGGGGTGGCGATTCGGGCGCTCGATGACGCCAGCTTCTCTATCGAAAGAGGCGAGTTGGCTGTTATTTTGGGGGCCTCCGGCGCCGGCAAGACGACAGCCTTGAATATATTGGGCGGGATGGATACCGCGTCATCCGGCGATGTCATTGTGGACGGCGAATACATTTCCAAATACAACCACAAGCAATTGGTAGGCTATCGCCGCACGGACATTGGCTTTGTGTTCCAGTTTTATAATCTGGTACCGAATTTGACGGCACTGGAGAACGTGGAGCTGGCCGCGCAGATTTGCGAGAACTCGCTTAACGCGGCCGAAACGCTGGATCAAGTAGGGCTCGGCGATCGTATAAGCAATTTCCCCGCACAGCTGTCCGGTGGTGAGCAACAGCGCGTATCGATCGCACGTGCCCTTGCGAAGAATCCAAAGCTGCTATTGTGCGATGAACCAACAGGGGCTCTGGATTACAATACCGGTAAGCAGATTTTGCAGCTATTGCAGGATACCTGCCGCCGGGAGAAAATCACCGTGCTTCTAATTACGCATAACTCCGCGCTGGCCCCTATGGCAGATAAGGTCGTTCATTTTAAAAGCGGCAGGGTCGTAAAGACTGTGCATAATGAGCAGCCTGTACCCATTGCGCAGATTGAGTGGTAAGACATATGAACAAGGCATACCACAAAGACATCCTACGCTCTATTCAAACGGGTTGGAAACGTTTCTTATCCATTATGCTCATCACGGCATTAGGCGTGGCCATGTTGACCGGCTTGTACGCGGCTTGTATGGATATGTATTACTCCGCGGACAAATTTTATGACGAGCAAAAGCTGTTTGATATTCGGGTCTTGTCTACCCTTGGGCTGACGGAAGAAGATTTGAAAGCTCTGGCTCAGGTAGACGGAGTGGAGACGGCGGAAGGCGGCTATAGCGAAACGGCTGACACTGAGGTGGATGGAATCCGCAAGAGTGCGGAAATCACCGCTCTGAGTCCGAAGGGATTAAATGCGCCTTATTTGCTGGACGGAACCTTGCCAAGCCAAGCGGGAGAAATCGCCGTTACGCAAAAATACTTAGATGAAAGCGGCAAATCCATCGGGGACACCCTGAGCCTAGAGGCAGAGGAAAAGGAAAAGGAAAAGGAAAAGGAAAAGGAAGCCCCGACCCTGCCCCATACGAACTTTACAATTACGGGCGTAGTGCTGGACCCGATGGATATCCAGGGGAGCGGGGCCAAAAATATATTCCGTTCTTCTGCCTCCTCCGACTTCACGTTTTTTGTAAACGCCGAAGATGTGAACAGCGAGATATTTACCGTTGCCTATATTGTCTTGGATGGCACACGGGAGACGGACAGCTATTCCAATGAATATGACCAAATGGTTCAGACCGCAATCGGTCAGATCGAAAGCCGGATTAAAGCCCAACGGGAAGAAGCGCGTTACGACTCTGTTTTACAAGAGACTCGAACGAAAATCGAAGACGCTGAGACGACCATGGACGATAAATTTGCGGAAGCTGACAAGAAATTTGCCGAAGCATGGGATGAGATCGCAGAAGCCAGAAAGGAACTGGCAATTGGCGAGGCGACGCTTGCGGATGAGGAGAAGGATGCTGCGAACAAAATTGCAGCGGCCCGCTCGAAAATTGAAAGCAACAAACAAAAACTGGCTAAAGCCGAGAAACAACTGACAGCTGGCGAAGCGCAGCTAAAGAAAGGCGAAGCCGAGTTAAATACGAATGCCCAAAAGTCAAAAGAGGGCAAACAGCAACTGGAAAAAGAACGGAAGCAGGTTGAAGCCCAACTGGCTGCAGCCGGACGGCAGCTGGATGAGGCTCAAGGGAAACTGGATGCCGCCCGCGCGCAATTGGAGCCTAAGGTTGCGGGGCTAAAAAGCGCCTTTGGCGACTTGTGGCCTGACAAGGAATGGAACGCACTGGTGAACGCAGCGGCCGCTTTGGCAGCAACCGGGGCGGATGATCATGTTATCGCCGCGGGAACCCAGACTGAAAGTGCCGCTCTCGCTGGGGCACTTCCGGAGCAGGGAGATGCTGCAGTGCAGGCTGCGCTAGGCATGGGCAAGGTGATTGGCGGGCAGCAAGCGCTTGATCATCAGAAGAGCACCTATGCGGAGCAAAAGAAATCCGGTTTGCTGCAGCTAGACAAAGCCGAAGCAGAGCTGGCTGCCGGTGAGAAGCAGATCGAAGCGGCCCGCCGGACCATAGCCTCTCAGAAGGCAGAGCTTGAAGCCGGGAAAACCGAGTTGGCTAAAGGAAGGGCTGAACTCGCTGCAGGCGAGGCGAAGCTGAACGAGGAAGAGGCCGCTGCCAAAACTAAAATTGCGGATGCCCGGAAAGAGATTGCTGACGGAAAGAAAGAATTGGCTGACGGCGAAGCGGAGTTAAAGGAACAGGAGCAGGAATACGCAGGCGAAAAGGGAGAGGCTGAGCAAAAACTATCCGATGCATATGCCGAGTTGGACAATTTGGATATGACGCAGTGGTATATTCAGGACCGCACTTCAATTGACAGCTATTCCAGTCTTACAAGCGACCTGTCCTCCATTGAAGCCGTAGGAAAGGTTTTTCCCGTCATCTTTTTGCTTGTGGCGATTCTCATGAGTCTTACGACGATGACCCGGATGGTCGAGGAAGAACGCGGACTGATCGGGACGTATAAGGCACTGGGATTTGGAAACGGCGCCGTCTATCGCAAATATATCCTGTTTGCCCTGTTGGCTTGCCTGCTTGGCGGCGTTTTGGGTGATTTGTTTGGCTTTGTCTTTATGCCTAAATTTGTATCGTTTATATTGGAGGTGCTATACAATCTTCCTCAAATTTATTTGCGGTTTGACCTTCTCTATGGTGTGGGAGGCGTGCTGCTGTTCATCGTGGGGATTGTGGGGGCGACCGTCCTCGCCTGCCGCAGCGAACTGGTCAAGATGCCTGCGGCGCTCATGCGTCCCAAGGCACCCCGGGCGGGATCGCGTGTGTTTTTGGAACGTATTCCATTCATCTGGAATCGTCTTAAATTTCTAAACAAGGTGACCGTCCGGAATTTGTTCCGGTATAAGAAGCGCCTGTTTATGACGATTGGAGGAATTATGGGCTGTACCGCCCTGATTCTCTGCGGTTTTGCGATTAAGGACTCTATTGTGGACTTGGCACCGAAGCAGTATGAGAACATCTACCATTATGATTTGATGGCTGTTTTTGAAGAGGATGCTAACGATGAATTGACTGGGCAGATGTCTGGCGATAGCCAAATCGATGATTATGTGAACTTGCGGATTGAAAGCGTGAAGGCAATCAATGCCAAAGAGAAAGGCGAAAAGATGCAGTTGATGGTAATCCCGGACGGCACCGCCTTAAAGGATTATATTAGCATCAAGAATCTGGATGGCAAACTAATTGATCCGGGTGACAATGGCATCTTGATAACGCGGAGTGCGGCGCGAATTCTGGGTCTTAAACCGGGCAGTACCGTTTCATTGCAGGATATGGGGCTTGTGCAGCGCGAGACGATCGTATCGGATGTAGTGCAGAATTATCTGGGGAATAACGTCTATATGACGCAGAAGCTGTATGAAAGCCTATTCGGCAAGTATGCTTCGAACGGCGTGCTTGCGCATTTGTCAGATGATGGAACAGGCCAGGTCACCTATGCGGAATCGCTTCTTGAGAACGATTCTGTACTGTCCTCCGTCAGTACGGTTGCACTGAGAGAAGACTTTGGATTTGATCTCATTAATGCGGTGGTACTGCTGATCACAGTGATGGCGGGAGGCCTCGCCTTTGTGGTGCTGTTTACACTCTCAAACACAAATATCTCGGAGCGCAATCGGGAGCTCGCCACCATTAAGGTACTGGGTTTCTACGATAAGGAAGTGCACCAATACGTTAATAAAGAATCGTTGATCTTAACTTTGTTAGGTATTCTCATTGGAATGCCAGTGGGACGGGTTCTAAGTGG
>DJTQ01000242.1 GCA_002439285.1 Paenibacillaceae bacterium UBA6304 | reverse complement strand
GTGATATTGTCTGCCTGGGCCATGACCACGATTTATCCGTTATTCTGGATCATCAACAATTCTTTCAAGGTGTCCAGAGATGTTATGAATAATTCGTTCAGCATAGCCTGGAATATAGATCTAATAAACTATACCAACGCTTTTGATCGCATTAATCTCGGCAGAAGCTATATCAACAGCTTGATCATGTCGGGAAGTACCGTGCTGCTGGTGCTGATTTTCGGCGGTTTGGCAGCCTACGTACTATCCAGATTCAACTTCGCGGGAAAAAGGGCTATCTATTCCCTTCTATACGCCACCCTGCTAATTCCCGCTTTCGCAACAGTCGTTCCGGTGTACGAGCTGCTGATCAAGACCAGCCTGGTGAATACGTACTGGGGACTTATCTTCCCCCATACGGCCGGAAATCTGACGTTTGCCATTCTCGTCATGGCCGGATATATGTCAACGATCCCCAAAGAGCTGGAAGAAGCGTCCTTCATGGACGGAGCCAACCGGCTGCAAATGTTCGTCAAAGTATTCGTGCCGATTTCAAGGCCCGTATTTGCTTCGGCCAGCATCTTTGTTTTCTTGTGGTCGTACAATGATTTGTTCTCCGCAATGATCTTTGTCAATAAAGAAACGGTCCGCCCGATCGTCGCCTTGCTAAATGAGATCAGCTCGCAATACGGCACGGATTTCGGTCTGATGGCGGCCGCCGTATCGCTAACCGTCATCCCGGTGCTTATCGTATACCTGTTTATTTCCAAGTACATTCAAAAAGGTTTGACCGAGGGCGCGGTGAAAGGCTAGGCTATATGGACGATGAAGGATGGAGGCGCCTGCTCCCTCCTTCCATAAATAAAAGCACCGGGGCTTGTCAATGAATGACGCTCCGGTGCTTGGATGCTTAACGGAATGACAATATCAACTTAGGCCATTCAGCCGGTTGAATATCGTAAAAATCTGACCTCGATGATGGGCCTCATGCTCGATCAAATGATACACTACCCATTCCGGGGTAACGTCATAGTCCTGAAGTACCCGGGGACGTCGCCATTCTACGAGGCTCATGCCCCGGAAGGTCGCTTTGAAGGTTTCACGAACCTGATCCAGGCGGGCAAAATGAGACGCCGCATCCTCTCCCGCCACGGAGGACAGCCTATCGCTTTCTTCATCACGGCACCCGGCCGGAAACAGTGCCTTAATAGCCGGATCCCAAGGGGAACAGAGCACTTCTTCATAAAGCCAATCGGCCTCAATGAGGGCAATATGATATAACAAGGAGCCGATGGAGCTTTTCCCCTCTGGTTTGAAGTCCAGCATCTCTTGGCTTATACCGTCCAGTTTGGTCTTGATCGTTCTTCTGACGTCGTCCATTCCCCACAGCCAACGGCCAATTTCCGGTTCAACATCTTGCAAAGGGGAGATGATGTAGGATTTGCGTTCATGTACCGTAATTACGGACACCTCCAAAAAAGTATAATGGCATATTCTTCTACTATTTTAACATACCTGCTCCGGGCCATCTCCTTATCGGTCTCCGCCCCGGTCGTAAGTGCATGCTAAACCGTTGCTTCTAAGCATCGGTTTAATTGCACAAAGGAATTTCACGGTTACCAATAAAAAAAACGCCCCTTTTCAGAGCGTTTCTTCAAATAATCAGCGTCCCCTATTTAACGAATGCAAATTCATAGCTTAATCCCGCTCAAGCTGCCTCCCTTGGCAAACAGCCGGTCAACTCTTTTCTCTACGTTCGGATCTGGAATCAGCGGCGGTGCCTGATGCGGTTTGGAGCGGGCATCGAGGATCACGTTATCGCAGCCCCAGTGCTTATCCTTATAATAGCTGTTAACTCCATGTATATCGTGCGACGGATTGCTCCGCGTAAAGGTAACCCAAAGGAAGTTTCGCAGCGTCTCGCTCACAAATGAGCTGTCATCGCAAACGATGATCAACGGACAGGAGTCCAGTCCGCCTTTTTCCTGGATTGCCTTACCGAAGTCCTCCATTTCCTGCTTGGTTTGCGGGTAGGCTTCAAACTTCGGTCCTTGGACCGCAACAACCCCAGGCATAACAAGCTTTGGATTCTCAAAGCCGCGAATGTCTTGAAGCGCACCAGGAATATCACGGCACAGGTCTCTTTTACGATCACCATAAGCCGCAAACACGACTTTGCTGCCGCTATTCAGTCCGGTGCCGGAATAATCGAGCGTATCGATCGTCGTATTCGTCTGAAAATGAATATCCCGGTGCAGGTCGATCCGTTCCAGAATATAATTCAAGAAATCAACCTCTCGGTGCGTATCGAGCGGAATATTCTCTTCGGCCGTGATGAACAAATACTTCGCCAGGCTGAGTTGACCTGTGCCGAGAATGCGGTTAGAGATCGTCAACAGTTCCTCGGGACGCTTCACCTGCTGGTAAGGGGTATATCGCTCGCTTCCGATCGCGAACAAGAGCGGATGCACACCGGCCGCATCGACTGCGTGAACCTCTTTTACGCCCGGTATTTCCTGCCGGACGGCGTCGCCGGTCAGCTCATGAATGAGCTCACCGAAGGCGGTATCCTCTTGAGGAGGCCGCCCGACCACCGTAAATGGCCAAATCGCGTTCGGTCTGGCGTATACTTTGTGCACCTTCATGACCGGGAACTCGTGGACCAGGCTGTAGTAGCCCAGATGATCACCGAATGGCCCCTCCGGCTTGGTCTCGCCGGGATGGATTTCACCGGTAATGACAAAATCGGCTTCGTTGCTGATGCAGAACCCGTCAAGATAGCTGTAGCGGAAACGGCGCCCGCTTAGCATTCCCGCAACCGTCAGCTCGCTAAGCCCTTCCGGAAGCGGCATTACGGCGGACAAAGTATGCGCTGGTGGACCGCCTACGAAACAACTCACCTTCAGCGGCTCCCCTTTCTTGGTCGCCTTATCCTGATGAATTCCGATGCCACGGTGAATCTGATAATGGAGACCGATTTCATGGTCCATATCGTAAGAATTCCCGCTAAGCTGGATACGGTACATTCCCATGTTAGAGTTCATGATTCCCGGCTTGTCCGGATCTTCGGTATACACCTGCGGAAGCGTGATAAAGGCCCCGCCATCCATCGGCCAATGCTGGATCTGCGGCAGATCGGATATATGTATCTCCTGAGCCGTCACGGGCCGGCGACTGAATCCCTTCATCGGCAGGGCCTTTATGGCTGCCCACCCGGTGCCTACGCTTTTTAGAGGGTTTTTAAGTGCGGATAAGGGATTATTGCGCAATGCGATAATATTCTGCGTGTTGTTCCAAGTCTTCCGGAAAATAAACTGGCTGCGCTCTATGGTACCGAAAAGGTTGGATACCGCACGAAATTTGGAGCCTTTTACGCGTTCAAACAGCAAGGCGGGACCGCCTGCCTCATAAACTCTCAGATGAATCGCCGCCATTTCAAGATACGGGTCCACCTCTTCTGTAATCCGGATCAGGTGGCCATTTCTTTCCAGATCGAGCACGCATTCTTCCATATTGCGATACATACGGGATTTCTCCATTCTATTGACATTATGCTATCTGTATAAGCTGAGGTAATGAAAAGGATTAATGACAAGTACGTAAAATGTTCCTACGATCGCTGTTGGTTTCATCAGGACAAACACTACTAGCATAATCTAGAATCCTGTACGTATCAACCAAACATCTAATGAACTTGTCTCCCCCTGCTCATTTTATCATTTTCTTGATCCATTTGATCTTCTCAAAATGCATGCCTTCATGATAGAGACAGAAGTTCAAGAACTCTTCCACGGTGGTGAGAAGAAGGCCTGAAGAAGTGGTGTAGGGTTGAACCGCCATTTCTTGGAGCCGGTTTCCAAGGCAGGCTTCAATCCGCTGCGTTTGCCCGCCGAGAATTCCGGTGATTTCAACTAACGAAGGAACCGGATACGGCTCTTCACCGGGTTTGGAACCTGGACGATACAATTCTTCAAAATGCTCCGGCATCGACATTTTCTCACCGATAAAATGAAAAGCGTTTCGTTCCAATACGAAATAGAGATGACCTAGATTCCACTTTATATGATTGCTCATTCCTTCAATGATAATTTCGGATTGTTCTTCGCTAAGACCGGCAACTAATTTCATTGTATTGTTCCTTACAAAATGAAGCTGATCAAATAGATAATGGCTCATAGGAAACCTCCAATGTTAATAACTAATAACTCAACTTTAGCAACTTTCTATTTTTTATCAAGGAATACAGATAAATAAGTCGAATAGGAATTCAATAGATGGATTAAATCGCCTATTTGTGGAGGGAGTCTCTTGGGAAATATACTACGGAAAATGAACCAAAGGTTTATTTCAATCATGAAAGAACAAGAAGGAGTGCTTGGGGCATGGAACTTTGGCTCGGCCTTGCATGGCACGACAGACGAATTTTCAGATATCGATATTGTGTTCCTAGTTGATCAACAGCACTTTGATCGAATTGATGATAAAGTAACCGAATGGCTCGAATCGGTCAGTGATCGGGTTATTGTGTGTTGGCCGGAGGACTTCAATAGTCAAGCGATTAAAAACTACGGATATATTTTGGAGCTGGAGGAACAGCTGTTTCAATACGATCTGTTTCTGATCAACCAAGGCCGTGCTGATGATTATATGTGCAAGATTCATTATACGGATCTGAAAACGACAGATATTATCTTTGAGACCGGAGATGCCGTAAAGCAGTTAATTCAACATGCGCCTAAGGGAGAACTCTGGAAAGCGAATATCGAACATCTCATCCATACTTATTGGTTCCAAGTACATATGTCGGCAAAATACCTTTTGCGTGCAGACTTTTTCAAGTTGAATGGGGTATTGCGGGCGTTAATGGATACACACACCTCATTATTACTGGCTGCTTACGACAAAATTCCATGGGGAGGCACGGCGAACAAGCTTCATTTTTTGAATGAGGAAAAGATGAATCACCTGAAAAAGTACGGTTGTGTAGATGATTTCACCCTGGTCAGGACTAACATGCTGCAATCGATAGAGTGGTTTGAAACAGACGTCGAAGAAATCGGCCAACCAAATGAAATAAACTCAAGCAGGGAATTGGCACAGACGGTAAAAAGAAACTGGGTTATACAAACGGAGAAGGTATAAGCAAAGGAGGTATAGCAATGAAACATTGCTATACCTCCTTTATTTCTAAGACATCACATCCAGGACGTGATGTTCCTCATCATTTGAGCTCCATCCCTTACTTCCAAGTCACGGATCTCCTGTTATTCAATCGTGGCAGGGTCCATGTAGAAGACTTCCCACAGATGACCATCGGGGTCTTGGAATCTCCA